>CANIFK010000007.1 GCA_947466555.1 Acidobacteriota bacterium
CGCACCCTGTATCGATTCCGCATTCGAATTCGGCACCCGGACATACGTGGGAATCCGCGCCGCGCGCAGCATCGCGCCCAGCATCGCGTTGTCGATCGGGGCATGCTCGCAATCGATGATGCAATGGTCCCAACCGGCCCACCCCGCCATCTCCACCGACTCGGACGATGCCAGTTCGATGAACAACCCAACCGGCAGCGTCATTAGGCCTTCTTCGCCGTCGCGCGCCGCTTTGTCGGCTTCGGCGGCAGGAACAAGCCACTGATGTGCCGTTGCAGTTCACGGTAGATTAGATCGGCCGGCTTGGCCGCGTCGATGGTTGTGAAATCGTACTTCGTGGCCATCTTGTCCAGTGCCCGGATCACCCGGCCCTGGTAGCGCACATAGCTCTCATACATGTCCGGCCCGAAGCGCATGTCCATGCCGGACTCCCAGAAATCGAAGCTCCCGCTGCCCATCACAACGCGGGAAACCAGCGTCGGCACCTCGGCCCGCAGGTAGTAGACGGCGTGCGGCACCAGCGCGAACCCGGCGACTTTTTCCAGCCAGGCGCTGTCTTCCGAACGCGCCAGCCCGCGGGCCATCAGCGAGAAAATGTAGCGGTCGGTCAGCACCACAAAGCCAGCCCGCAGCGCGGGGATGATTTCGTTCTCCAGGCGGTCGGCAAAGTCGGTGGCGTAGAACAGCGTCATCGTTACAGGGCCCAGGGTGTTCCCCTCTTTGGCCGTGGCAATGCCGTTCCCGGCCAGCGCGCTCCGCGCCATACCCGTGTCCAGCACCGCGTGGCCCTGCTGTTCCAGCCACGCCTTCAGCCGCGTCACCTGCGTCGAACGGCCGACGTTGTCGGGGCCCTCGATGACGATCAACTTACCCTGTAGTTCGCCGGTGTCGACGCCCGGGAGCGGCTCACTATAAAACTGCAGGGGCTTGAGGATTGGCACGAAATACCCTTTCTTTGTGAAGAATCTGTCCGGACTCGATCGCTTCACCCAGCTGCTGCATCACAATCTGCCGCATCTGCAACTGCTGTTCTTCAATGGAACCGGTGGCGTCGATGATGTGGAATCCCATCTCCTCGGCCATCGCGTCGTACTCTTCCAGAATTCGTCCCTGGAACAAGCGGAAGCTCTCTTCAATCCGGCGCGAGAGGTTCAAATCCATGCCCGCTTCGTAATATTTGATCGAATCGCGCCCGCCCAGAATCCGCCCAAGCGCCACTTCCAACGGCACCCGGAAATAGAAGGCAAGGTTCGGCTGAATGGCGAAGTTGTACAGGTTCCGCACCCAGCGCGGCGACACGCCCCGCACCACGTCGCGGGCGAACGCTGTGTAGGCGAAACGGTCCGCGCACACGATGGCGCCCGCCTTCAGCATGGGGAGAATGAAGCGCTCCTGCCGGTCGGCGAAGTCGGTGGCGTGAATCAGCGAAAACGTCGTGGGCGTGAACATCTGCTTCTTCTTGCCGCGGCGAGTGGTCTCGCGCACAAGAGGGGAAGAGTTCCATTCCGAAAAGGCGACGGCAAGCCCCTGGGAGCGCAGCCACTGCGCCAGCAGAGACAACTGGGTGGACTTACCCGAGCCATCAATCCCTTCGACGATAATCAGCTTGCCCTTAAATCGATTGGGTGTTAGCAGCGGCATGGGGAAAGTAAAACAATTATAGCTGGCGGCCATTTCCGTTGTGTTTCAAATCCGTGAAATGCGGCGAAGGCAAGGTCTCCTCCGGGTATCATGAAAGCAGATGCCCCGTTATGCCGCGATCGATATTGGCAGTAACTCGGTCCGGCTGGCTGTAGCCGAAGTGGAAGTCGGCCGGCCAGTGCGCACCCTTGCCACGGAGCGTGAGGTCACCCGCCTGGGGACCAGCGTGTTCAGCGAAGGATCGGTGAGCAAGGATGCGATGGACAACCTCTGCCGTGTCTTGGAGAGGTTTCGCGGGATTATCGAAAGGCATCACGTCATGGGCGCTCGCGCTGTCGCCACCAGCGCCGTCCGGGATGCCCGGAATCAGGATGAGTTCCTCCGCCGCGTTACGTTGTCCGCCGGCGTACCCGTGGAAATTATCTCCGGTATTGAAGAAGCGCGGCTCATCCACGCCGGCGTGCAGGCCGTCTGGCCGCATCCGGAGCAGCGGGTGCTGATCATCGACATCGGCGGCGGTAGCGCCGAAGTCATCGTGGGCGAAAATGGCCGGATGAAGGCGGCGTATTCCAAGCCTCTCGGCGCCGTGCGGCTGAAACAGATGTTCCTCGAGCACGATCCGCCCGGCCTCGACGACATGGATCGCCTCCACGGCTTCATCGACGAAAAGATCGCCCCGGCACTCAAAAAAATCGGCGTGGGTGGCTTTGATCGCGTCATCGCCACTTCTTCCACGGCCGCCGCCGTCATCTGCGCCGTGAACGGTATCGACCGGAAAACCCGCGAACTGGGTGACCGGAAACGCGCGACAACCGCCCAGGTGGACCGTCTGGTGGCGGACCTGGCGGCCGAGAAAATTTCGGCCCGGCGCAAGCGCGTCGGCATTGGCCCACGCCGCGCGGAAATCATCATCGGCGGCGCCGCGGTTCTCGGCCGGCTGTTGCGCGAATTCGGCGCCAAGTCGGTCTACTATTCGCTCGCCGGTGTCCGGGATGGCATCATCGCCGATCTGGCCGCCCGCCGCGTCGGTGCGGACCTGGCCCGCCTGGACAAAGAGCAGCGGCGCATCGTCGAATCCATGGCCCGAAAGTTCGGCGTCGACGTCCGCCACGCCCGCAAAACGGCGGAACTGGCCGGCACGCTCTTCGACGGTCTGAAGCCGCTCCACGCCCTCCCCGCCGATAGCGGGAAACTGCTCGAAGCGGCGGCCTATCTGGTTGATATCGGCCACTATGTGAGCGATATGGGGCACCATAAGCACTCCCAGTATCTGGTTGCCAATGCCGATCTCCCCGCCTTCACCGCTGAGGAGCGTGGCATCGTTGCCCAGTTGTGCCGATTTCACCGCAAATCCATGCCGTCGGCCCGTCATGTGTCGTTCCAGGCGCTTTCGGCCATCAACCAGCGCCTGGTTTTGCGCCTCGTGCCGCTGTTGCGACTCGCGGACGCGCTCGACCGCAGCCACGATCAGCGCGTCGATGCCTTGGCAGTAGAATTGCAAGCATCGCAAGTTGTGATCGCGCTCCGCTCGGATGCCGACACTAACTTGGAACTGTGGGCAGGCGAGCGCGCCGGAGAAGTATTTCGCCAGGTCTATGGGTTGCCGTTGGTGCTGCAAACGAGAAAATAACGAAACTTTTTCCCGCGGAGCAAAGTCATGACTATTTCATAATCTTTGCGGCACAATGGAACTGTAGGCGATGGACTCCCGGATTTATAAAGTATTCGTTTTTGCTCTTGTTTTTGGATGTGGGGTCGCGGTGTGTCAGCCGCTGGAGGATCCCGATAGCGGTGGCGGATCAGCGGCGGAGAAGCGCTCCACCGATTCGGTACCGCCAGCAAGGCAGCAGACCGGTGAGAATGCGGTGGACTGGCGGGCGGTGGCCCAACAGTCGGCATTGTTTA
Source organism: Acidobacteriota bacterium (assembly GCA_947466555.1). GTDB lineage: Bacteria > Acidobacteriota > Terriglobia > Bryobacterales > Bryobacteraceae. Next base: position 3,547 of record CANIFK010000007.1, read on the forward strand.
CAGGCATTCAGCACGCGTTTCGATTAGGAACCGAACCTGGAACACGTTCCGGAATGAAAGGGCCCTTCTGGGGTGGCTACGCCGATGCCGTGGGCGATCTGCATGGCTGGGGCGACGGCGATCCTTTCCTGGTGAATTACATCGGTCATCCCATGCAGGGGTCCGTGTCCGGGTTCATCTACATCCAGAACGACCCGCGCGCCCGGCTCATGCGCTTCGGTCGCGACCCCCGTTACTGGCGCAGCCGGATGAAGGCCATGAGCATCGCCTGGGCCTACAGCACCTGGTTCGAAGTTGGCCCGGTCAGCGAAGCCAGTATCGGCAAAATCCAAAGCCGGCGTCCGCAACAGGGCTTTGTCGACCACGTTGTCACCCCCGTTATCGGCACCGGCTGGCTGGTCGCCGAGGATTTCCTGGACGAAAAAGTGATTCTCCCCTTCGAAAATCGCTTTGAGAACCGCTTCGCCCGGATGATGGTTCGCAGCTGGCTGAACCCAAGCCGGAGCTTCTCCAACGCTCTGCGCTTCAAGGCGCCGTGGTATCGGGATTCCCGCGGGGGCATTACCGTCGCGCACTACCGCGCCCCCCATGTGATGGAGCCGGAACCGTCGCGCCAGTACCCGAAAGCGGCGCCGTTCGAAATCACGGCGCTGCCGCTTTGGACCCGGTTCGATGGCACCCAGTGCGCCGGCGGCGGCGGCCAGGCGGCCTTTCGCCTCTCCCCCTCCTGGCAATTGGTCGCGCAGGTCAACGGCTGCCAACTCCGTGATCTGGCGCCCAATAACAGCGGCGATTCGCTCACCTACGTCATCGGCCCCCGCTGGACGCCGCTGGCCGACCGCCGCTTCAGCCCCTTCGCCCAGGTTCTGGTGGGCGGCAATAAGCTCACCCGCTATGAAGTGGACCCCGTGCGGGAACGTGTGCTCAAGTCCGAAGCCAAACGCCGGGGCGTCGAACTCCCGGCGCCGGAGTTGTACACCCAAACCGATATCCGCCACGGTCTCGCCCTGCAGGCCGGCACCGGTTTGGATATCCGTCTGAACCCGGCCTTCGCCTTCCGTCTGGCCAGTATCGAGTACGCCCGCTCCTGGGCCAGCCAGCCCGGCGGCGTTCTCGAGGGCAGAAATTTGAATCAGGGATTGCAACTCTCTTCCGGTGTCATTTTGCGTATGGGCACCTGGTGATTTATACTGAAAGGGTTCACCCGTGCTGGGAGATCGTTCAACGGTAGGACAGCAGACTCTGACTCTGCTTATCGGGGTTCGAATCCCTGTCTCCCAGCCATTCTCTCCTTCCTCGCGTTTTTCTCCCCTCCAAAATCTTTCGTTTCCGTGATAAGTTTTCCCGTCCCGTTACGCCAGTTCGTATAGAGGACAGCATGGGACTACAAGAACGACAGATGATCCGGGACCTGAGCGAGAAGACGCTCCCCGAACGCGAGAAAGAAATCACCGAAATTTGCGGCGGCGCCGCCAAGTATGAGGTGGATTGGGATAGCTTGGCCAACGATGCCGAGGGCCTCCGCTTTCTCGACAACCTCTCCTGCCACCGCCTGAACATGGCGCTGCGCTCGATTTCGCTCGACCCGATGGGCAAAGAAGCCCTGCGCGACGGCCTGAAGACCGTCAAACTCCGCAACGTCAAATCGAAAGAAGAGATGAAGATGGAGTTCAAGAATGGCGTGCTCGAAATGCACTGCGCCTACGCGCTGCGCACCGATGGCATGTTTAACGATATGGAAATCTATAAAACCTTGATGGGAGGACTGTAATCATGAACCGACGTAATGTATTGCCCCTGATCGCCGCTTTTGCCGGCGTTGCCGCTACCGCCAGCGCCGCTGGCACCGGAGCTAACCCGCTTATGGATCTGCTGAACGCCAGCATGAAGGAAAAGAAGGGCGTCAACGTCTACGTGAAGGGCCAGCAGATCGCGCTCGTCGTCACGATGGTCGGCGCGGAGTTTGTGGAAGGCCGCAATCGCGAGCAGTCCAAAATCGTCATCCGCCTGACCGCGATCGACGCCGTGACGATGGCCTAAAGTTCGCTTGACAGAGGGCAAACAAAAGGCGAATATCGATGCATGCCACTGGTTGGTATTGCAAAGATGGCGGCCGAAAGCCCGTTGTTGGAAGACAAGCGCCGGGTGTCGTACCTGGAGTTGCCTGCGAAAAGTTTCATTGGCTCGTGTTCGGGGAAACGGCAAATATTTGACTGGACCGTAAACCCCTACCGCGGCTGCGAATATGGCTGCCGCTACTGTTATGCCCGCTATACCCACGAGTTCATGGAGCTTTCCGTAGACGAGTTTGAAACGCGCATCTTTGCCAAACAGTGGGATGCCCGTCAGTTTCGGCGCGAGATTCGGAGGCTCGCGCCGGAAGACACCGTCGCCTTCGGCACCGCTACCGATTGCTATCAACCCGCCGAACGCCGCTTCGGCCTGATGCGGCGGATGTTGGAGTCGATGGCGGGCGTCGAAGGCGTTCGGCTCTTCATAACCACGAAGTCTGACCTGGTGGCCCGCGATGCCGATTTGCTCGGTTCGCTCGCTCGCCGGAACGACGTTCGGGTGAACATGACGATCACCACCATCGATACCGCCCTGGCCAGGAAGCTGGAGCCATTCGCGCCTCGCCCGTCTTTGCGGGTGGAGGCGGCCCGCAGGCTGGCGGAGGCCGGAATCACGGTTGGCGTTGGGGTTTCGCCGGTGCTGCCACGAATTACGGACTCGGAAGAGAGTATCGACGCCGTGGCCTCGGCGGCCAAAGCGGCTGGCGCCCGCTCCCTGTGGGCACAGCCGCTCTTTTTGAAAGACTCCGCTCGCAAGGTCTTCATGCCGTGGCTGGAGGCGGAATTCCCGGCGTTGCTCGTTAAATATCGCGCCTGGTATCAGCGCGACGCCTATCTGCAAGGCGCCTATGTCGATGGGCTCACCGCGCGTGTGGAAAGGATCCGCCTGCGCCACGGTCTGACGGAACGCGGCAACACACGGCGCCCGCCGGAGTGGCTGGGCCCGGCGCAGCTCCAACTGTTTGCTTGCTAACAGAAAGTGCTTGGCGCAGAATGTAGGAATGAGCCCCTCGCGGCCCGCGGTCGCTATTAGCGATCACGCGCTGGAACAACTGAAGTACATCCGCGCCACGATGGAGCGGACCGGTTCGTTTACCGCTGTGCCCGGCTGGGGCGGCGTGGCGATGGGCGTATCGGCTTTAGCTGCGGCCGTGGTCGCGGCGCAACAGACCGACATGCGGATGTGGGGCCTGGTCTGGATGTGCGAGGTGGTGCTGGCGCTCATCATCGGCAGCGCGTTTATTCTTCGCAAAACCCGCCAGGGGGACCGGAGCGTCTTTGCCGCCCCCGGCCGCCAGTTCTTCTTGAGCTTCAGCCCGCCAGTCGCCGCCGGCGGTTTACTGAGCTGGGTTCTTTACCAACAGGGCGCCTGGGCAGTGCTGCCGGGTATGTGGCTGCTCTTGTACGGCGCGGGCGTTGTCACCGCAGGGGCGTTCTCGGTGCGAGTCGTTCCCTTCATGGGCTTGTGTTTCATGCTCTTGGGCGCCGCCGCGTTGGCCTGTCCGTCGAACTGGGGGAACTGGTTCCTGGCCGGCGGGTTCGGCGTGGTTCATATCGTGTTCGGGCTGATCATTGCTAGGAGGTACGGTGGCTAAATCGACGGCTGCGAAATTGACGACACTGACGGCGTCGGCGGGCGCTGCGGCGATGAAGGAAGCGCAAGCGCTGGACCGACTCATTCATGAGAAGGTCCGGTTGGGCATTGTCAGCGCCCTGGCCGCCAGCGGGCCGCTGACCTTTAACGAGCTGAAAGCATTGCTGCAAACCACCGACGGCAACGTCAGTGTGCACGCCCGCCGCCTGGAAGAGGCCGGCTACATCACCTGCTCCAAGAGTTTCGAGAACCGTTTTCCCCGGACCGAATATGAGCTGACCGCCGAGGGGCGCGCCGCTCTGGAAAAGTACCTCGATCACCTGGAAGCCATCGTCGGCGCCATGCGCCCGAAGTAGTTACAGCCGCTTTTTCAACTGGTTGTGGACGCGCAGGCCAATCATCGCTACCACCCACCAGACGGCGAGCGTGGCGAATGGAAGCCACGGGTAGCTCTTTTGCAGGCGCAGTGCGGAGATCAGGATCAGCAGGAGCGCGACAACCACGGCCACCAGCAGATTGCGGTGGCGGTACAGACGGCTGATTTCGCGAATGGCAACACGCCCGGAGTCCTGGGGCGCGGCTGGTAACGGTGTGGCCTGACGCGGCGGAGCGGCCAGCGCGGACGCCAGCTGCGGATTCGCCGCCGCCTCCGCCTCCAACAAGCTGCGCGTCGCCTGGCTGGCTTCGCCGGCGTGATAGAGAATGACCAGATCAGTGAGGACATCGGGGTGCAGGGTCATCGAAATTTCTCCAGTTTTTGACGGGCGCGGAAGATGCGGACTTTCACGGTGGCGATAGGCAGTTCGAGCTGGACGGCGATCTCTTCATAGGAAAGTTCGCCCTGCGCGAAGAGCACGAGCGGTTCGCGGAGCGTTTCGGGAAGTTCGGCGATGGCGGCCAGCACCGATTGCAACGTCAGTGCCGCGTCCGGGTTCGTATGACTGGCCGGAGCTGGGGCGGCCTCTATCGGCTGCTGCCGCCAGCCGCGCCGAACCTGCTCTAGCCACAAATTGCGGGCAATCGCGACGAGATAGGCCCGAGCCGTGTTGGCGCGGACATCCTGTTCGGTCGACAGCGCGCGGACGAACGTCTCCGCCGTCAGGTCCTCGGCCGTCGCCGCGTTGCGGCTCCAGGCCAGCAGACAGCGGTAGACCGCCGGTGCATGCGCCGCGTAGATGTCCTGAAAGCGGATCGGCTCAGCCATTCTCGACTACCAATATGCATGGCAACCGCTTTTGTTACCGTGGTTGCTGATGACACGTCGAAAAATCCTCTCCACCGCGGCCGCCGCCGGCGCCGCCGCGCAATCCCAGGCGCAAACGCCGGGCGCCCGGCAGTACATCGTGATGCGGAAGTTGTTCCTTCGCAACAGCGGGGAAAACCAGGTGGCCAAGCTGACCGAATTCCTGGAAAAGGCCGCCCTGCCGGCGGTTCAGAAGTCCGGAGCGACGGCGGTCGGGTTCTTCGCGGCCCAGTTGGCGCCCGATTCTCCGTTCATGTTGGCCCTCAGCAGCTACCCCACCATGGCCGCCTACGAGGCCGCGCAGGCGAAATTAAGTGCCGATAGTGCGTACCAAAGTGCGCTAAAAGCATACAATTCCGCCCCCGGATTGCGCTTTATGCGCTACGAAACGACGCTTTTGCGATCGTTTTCCGGCTTCCCGCACCTGGCAATCAACGTCTCTCCGGGCGCTTCCAAGCTCAACCGGCTGTTCGAACTCCGCACCTACGAGAGCGACGATTCCACCACTCTGACCGAGAAGATCAAGATGTTTAACGAAGGCGAGATCTCGCTGTTCCAGAAAACCGGACTGGACCCGGTGTTCTTTGGCGAAACCATCTTCGGCCAGAAGCAGCCGAACCTCACCTACATGCTCGGTTACGACGACTGGAACGCCCGCGACGCGAACTGGAAAAAGTTCGTTTCCCATCCGGAATGGATCAAGTTGCGCACGACGCCGGGCTGGAGCGACGGCGAGATTGTCTCCAATATCTCCAGCATGTTCCTCCGCGCGCTGCCGTTCTCGCCCATCCGGTAGGGCTTGCAATATAATCACTGGGTCCGGGAGAAGAAAACTTGAAAAGAAATTTCCTGCTATTTGCCGGCATCCTGGCCGGCGCCATGATGTTGTGGGCCGCCACGGGGCCGTTGGTTCCGCAGACAGTCAAAGAAGTCGCTGAGCCCGGTGGCGTGCTGCCGGGTAATCCGAAGATCGCCCTGGTGAAAGTCGCCGATGGGTTCCTGGACCCGACCAACGTGGCCAGCGCCAACGACGGATCGGGCCGCCTGTTCGTCACCGAACGCGTGGGGCGGATCCGTGTCGTCAATAAAGACGGCAGCGTCCAGCCCGAACCGTTCCTCGATCTGACGAACATCAACCCGCTGGGTACCGATGTGCAGACGGGCTTTGTGGAACAGGGCCTGTATTCGGTGGCATTCCATCCGAAATTCAAGGAAAACGGCTACTTTTACGTCCACTATGCCTCGCTGCCGTTCAATGGCGATGGCCTCGTTGTCCGCTTCCAGGTGGACAAGAACAATCCCAAGTTCCTGACGCCGGAGCGCACCAAGCAGACCTCCAAGGTGCTGATGCGCATCGAGCAGCCCTACTACAACCACAACGGCGGCCAGATTGAATTCGGCCCCGATGGCTACCTCTACATCGCCTCCGGCGATGGCGGCTGGGAAGGCGATCCGCTGGAAAGCGGCCAGAACCTGGAAACGTTCCTGGGCAAGATGTTGCGTATCGATGTGAACGTGGAAGACGACCGGGTGCCGTACAAGATCCCGCCGTCGAACCCGTTTGCCTACGCCGCCAAGGAACAGCTGATGTCCCTGTTCGGCATCAGCGAGCACGACTTTTCCAAGATCAAGACGAAGGCGAAGCCGGAGATCTGGTCGTTCGGCCTGCGCAATCCCTACGAATTCTCCTTCGACCTGAAGACCGGCGATATGTTCATTGCCGACGTGGGCCAGAACCACTGGGAAGAGATCGACTTCCAGCCGGCCTCCTCCAAGGGCGGCGAGAACTACGGCTGGCCGCGGAACATGGGCACCAAGTGCTTCCCGATGACCGGGCCGGATGACAAGTGCGGCATCGTTGGCACGCTGCCTGCGGCGCAGTATCCGCACGAAATTCCGTATCCGGGCGCGCAGCCTTTGAAGGACGGCCACGGTTGCTCCATCGAGGGTCTGGGTGTTGCCAACTATGGCGGGATGAAGGGTGTCTACCTGGTCGGCGACTGGTGCTCCGGCCGCGTGTTCGGCATGGGCTGGAATGGCGATAAGTGGATTCTGCAGGAGATGCTGCACACGAATCTGCAGTTCACCGCCGGCGGCTATGACGAAAACGGCTATGTGATGGCCGTGAACTGCAACTGCTTCTACACCTCCGACAAAGGCGCGACGGGCAACCCCCCGGGCGCGCTGTGGCGCGTGATGCCGGTCAGCGAAGTGCCGAAGGGCGCCGAGACGGCCAAGACGGCGTCGGCCCCGGTGGAGACGTCTTCGGCGAGCGGCCCCTTCCAGTTGCTGAACGCGTTGGACAACAAGCCGATCGCGTTCACCCTGATGGCGAACGACAAAGTGACGCCGGCTGTTGAGCAGTTCCGGAAGAACGGCGTGAACCCCTACAACGGTAAGGCTGCGGAGATTGCGGCGGGCAAGAAGGTCTATGACAAGTCTTGCGCCAGCTGCCATTTGCCGGACGCGACGGGCCGTATGGGATCGAACCTGATCGACGCGCAGGTGACCTACCCGCGCGTGAAAACGGACGCTGGATTCTTCGAAGTTGTCTACGCGGGTGCGACGGGGGCGATGCAGCCTTTCGGCCGTACGGTAGCGCAGGATGACATCTTGAAGATCATCGCGTACGTGAATAGCTTGAAGAAGAAGTAAGCAGCCATTCCGGTTGCAGCGCGAGCCCGCCAGGGAGATTCCCCTTGGCGGGCTCGCTTCATTTTGTGCACCACCTGCGCCATGTGCTTTACTGCAAAGGTGAGCCTTTTTTCTCGAATTTCCCTGGTCCTGGCGTGTGCCGGGCTGTTGTTGAGCGCGCCGGCGTTGAAGAGCGGTATCGACACCGACGCGATTGACCAAAAGTGCAAGCCGTGCGACGACTTCTGGCGGTTTGCGAATGGGGCGTGGATGGATAAGAATCCGATCCCGGCGTCGCGATCCGCCTGGGGGACGATGGCGGTGATCACGGAGGCGAACCGGGAGCGGTTGCGGGTGATTCTGGAGTCGGCCGCGGCGTCGAAAGCGAAGCCGGGGAGCAATGAGCAGCGGATCGGCGACCTGTACTCCGCGTGCATGGACACGGGGCGCAGAGAAGCGCTGGGAGTGAAGCCGGTGCAGAAGGACTTGGACCGGATCGCCAAGTTATCGACGCGGGATGAGTTGAAGGCACTGCTGCTGGAGTTTTTGCGGGAGGGCGTGCCGGTGCCCATCGCCGTGGCCGGCGGGCCGGATCTGAAGAACTCCAACGAAATTATCGCGAACGTCGGCGCGGCGGCCGTCTCGCAGCGGGACCGGGATTTCTACTTCCGTGACGATGAACGGTCCAAGCGCATCCGTGGTGAGTTCGTTGCGCATGTGGACCGGATGCTGCAGTTGGGGGGCATCAAGGCGGTTGACGCCGGCAAGACGATCCTGGCATTTGAGACCGAGACGGCCGGGATGATGAAGACGATGGTGGAGCGCCGGAATCCTTATGGCCGTTACAACAGAATGGACATGGCGGGTCTGAACGCGTTGTCTCCGGGGCTTGACTGGGGACGTGTGTTGCAGGCGCTGCAGGTGCCGGCGGGAACGCCGTTGAACGTAGCGGATCCGAACGTGATCAAGCAGTTCGATAAGCTGCTGGCCGAAGCGCCGCTCGATACCTGGAAGCTGTGGCTGCAGTGGAATGTGCTGAAGAGCGCTTCGTCGCTGTTGACCGATGCGCTGGAGGCGGAGGACTTCCGGTTCGATGAGACGGTGGTGAACGGAACGAAGGAGCAGTTGCCGCGGTGGCACCGCTGTTCGACGCTGGTGGATCAATCGCTGGGCGATGCGCTGGGAGAGGTTTTCGTGAAGAAGCACTTCCCGCCGGCGGCGAAGAAGCGGATGAACGAGTTGGTGGAGAATCTGCGGGCGACGTTGAGGGAAGAGTTGGAAAAGGCCACGTGGATGGATGCCGAGACGCGGAAGAGCGCACAGGCGAAGCTGAACGCGTTCCAGGCGAAGATCGGCTATCCGGACCGCTGGCGGGATTACTCGAAGGTCACGATCCGGCGGGACAGTTTGCTGGAAAGCAGCCGCTCGGCGCGGATGGCGGCACGGGTGCACCAGTTGGCGAAAATCGGCAAGCCGGTGGATCGCAACGACTGGGGGATGACGCCGCCGACGGTGAACGCTTACTACAATCCGCCGATGAATGAGATCGCCTTTCCCGCCGGAATTTTACAGTCGCCGCTGTTCGATATGGACGCCGATGACGCAGCGAACTATGGGGCGATTGGTGCGGTGATCGGGCACGAGATGGGGCACGGTTTTGACGACCAGGGATCGAAGTTCGACTTCAGCGGGAGCCTGAAAAATTGGTGGACCGCCGAGGACCGGAAAAAATTCGACGCGCGGGCGCAGTGCGTGATCGATCAATTTAACAACTTGGATGTGGGCGACAATCTGCGGCACAACGGCCGTCTGGTGGTGGGTGAGGCGCTGGGTGATTTGGGGGGCGTGACGATCGCCTACAAGGCCTATCAGCGCTCGTTGCGGGGGAAGCCGGCGCCTACGGTGATCGATGGCTATACCGCCGACCAGCGGTTTTTCCTGGCATTCGCGCGGTTGTGGGGGAGCTACTACCGGCCCGACGCGCTGCGGACGCGTCTGCAAACGGACCCGCATCCGATCTCCCGTTTTCGCGCGAATGGGACGTTGATGAACGTGCCTGAATTCCATAATGCGTTCCAATGCAAGCTGGGCGACGCGATGGTGCGTCCGGCGGAAAAGCAGTGCAAGCTCTGGTAGCCAGTTGCGTACCCCCCTCGCAATGTGATTGAACCTATGAATCCCGGGTGAATAATCTGGGATTCGATTTCACACAGCAGGGGATCTATGTCTACACATCGAGCGCGGCTTCGTATCTGAAGTCGCCGCCGCATTAATGACCTAACCGTTTTGGTGGTGGTTCGTGCCTGCTTGCATTCGGGTGCGAATCAGTATAAAACCTATAGAGCTTCGGGGCGGGGTCCGGGTGACTCCTGTCCGTTGCATTCCCAAGAACAGCCATTCGACTGAAGGGACCTTCATGTATCGCTTTCCACACTTATTGCGAACCACAAAATTAGCAGTTGCACTTGCCGCCACCGCGACCTTCGCGCTGGCCCAGATCGGCACCTCCACGATTACAGGACGCGTGACGGATTCGACCGGCGCCGTCGTTCCGAACGTGGCGGTGAAGGTGATTCAGAAATCGACTAACTTCGTTTCGCCAGCGCTTACGAACACGGACGGTATCTATCGCGTCCTATCGTTGCAGCCGGGCGAATACCGGGTGACGTTCGAAGTCTCCGGCTTCAAGAAAGTAATCCGCGACGATGTGTCCTTGCGCACAGGCGACACGATGGCGGTGGATGCGGCATTGCAGGTTGGTCAGGTCAGCGACTCGGTGGAAGTGGCCGGAAGCGCGGCGGCGTTGGAGACGGAAACGTCGGCAACGGGCGCGGTGATTGAAGGGAAGGTCTTGTATGACCTGCCGCTCTATCAGCGCTTTGTGAACTCCACGTTGAATCTTGTGCCTGGCATGACGACGGGCGGCTACGCCTACGGCGGCAGCCTGGGCAACTACCACTTGGCTGGGCAGCGCGCCGGCGCCATCGGCATCTTTGAAGACGGCGTGAACGGCAACGATCAGCAGAGCGGCACGGAAACGACCAAGCCGATTTTGAACTCGGTGGCGGAAGTGAAAGTTATCACCACCGTCCCGCCGGCCGAATACGGCCACTCGGCTGGTGGCGTGATCAGCGCGGTGAAGAAGAGCGGTACGAATGAACTGCACGCGATGGGGTCGTTCTACGGCCGCACGCGCAGCATGCAGCACCGTTTGTTTTTTGACAAGCTGAAGACCTCTCAGCAGGGAGTAGGCGTGTTCTTCATGATGCCGGACGCCAACATCTCCGGTCCGGTCGTGATTCCGAAAGTCTACGACGGCCGGAACAAAACCTTCTTCTTCTTCGGCTTCCAGCGCCTGCACGAAAAGAAGGTGGCGCAGGTGGACGCTTCCGTACCCAGCCTAGGGATGCGGCAGGGCGACTTCAACTTCGCGGGCGCCAATGCGATTTTTGACCCGGCTTCGACACGCCTTGTCAATGGCGTCTGGCAGCGCGATCCGTTCGTTGGGAACCTGATCCCCGCGAGCCGTATCGACCCGGTGGCGCGAAAGGTATTGGCGGAAGATCCGTGGCAGTTACCGAACCGCGCGGGCAGCTTTAACTCCACCGGCGCCACCAGCAACTACCTGGCCAACGAACTGGCGCAGGTGTATCTGAACGACTACAACTACCGCTTCGACCACCAGTTCACGCAGAACTTCAAGATCTACTTCTCCTGGACCGACAACAAGTACATCCCCGGTCTGCAGCGTCCGTGGAATATTCGCCCGGACAAAGGCGACTTTGACGGTTCGGCCGGATTCCGTGCTCCCTCGCGCAATCAGAACATGTCGTTGGGCAAGACGTGGATCATCTCCCCGTCGTTGGTCAATGACGCGCGCGTCGGCTACAACCGCCGCTGGGCACAGACGATCGTACCGTCGTACAAGCAAGACTGGGGCTCCAAGCTCGGCATCCCCAATATCAACGGCGACCTGATGCCGGCCTTCGGCAGCGGCGATCGCAACTCGCCCTCTTCGATGTATGGCTTGACGGGTTCGACGCCGAACCAAACGGTGAACGAAACGATTTCGTTCCGCGACGATTTGTCGATCATTCGCGGGACCCACGCCTTCAAGGCGGGCTACGAAATGCTGCGTTTCCGTTTGAATACGGCGACGTTTGCGAATCCGGTGGCGTTCGACTTCTCGGGTTCGACCACGGGCCTGCAGGCCAACGGCGCGGCGGCCAATAACACGGGCAGCCCGTTTGCGGGCTTCCTGACGGGCTACGTCACCTCGGCCACGTTCCGCACGGAATTGACCAGCTGGCTGCCCCGTTCCACCATCCACAGCTTCTACTTCCAGGACGACTGGAAGGTGACGAAGAACCTGACGGCCAACATCGGCATTCGCTACTCCAACGAAAGCGCCTTCACGACGAAGTACGGCCTGATGAGCCAGTTCGATCCGAACGCGACCGATGCGTTGACCGGCCGGAAGGGCGCCGTTGTCCACCCCACCAGCGGGCTGACCGGCGGCGACCACAACAACTTCAACCCCCGTTTGGGCCTGGCGTGGCATCCGCTGCAGAAGTGGGTTTTCCGCGGCGGTTTCGGCTTCTATACGGTGGACATCAAGTTCCCGTCGGGCCGCGATCAGTACGACGAATATGTCGGCACCGCGGTTCAGCAGGCCAACCCTGGCGACCCGACGCCGATCTATCAGATCAGCAAGGGCGTGAAGCCGCCTTCCCCGACCATCCTGTCCAACGGCGTCAGCCCGTTCCTGGGCACCAACTACAGCGGCCGCAACATCAGCATGTGGGATCCGTCCCTGCGCAACCCGTATGTCATGAACTGGAACGCCAGCATTCAGCACGAAATCGCCCGCGATTACGTGATCGACATCAGCTACCAGGGTTCGGGCAGCGTTGGCCTGATTGAGCGGTGGGAACTGAACTCGTTCCCGATCGACTACGCCGCCAACGATCCGGCTCTGCGCGACCGCGTCTTTGCGGCGCCGCAGAACTTCCGGCCTTACACGCAGTTCGGCAACATCACGATGCGCTCCAACTTCGGCCACTCGACCTTCCATTCGGGTACGGCCAAACTGGAAAAGCGCCTCTCCCGCGGCGTGTTCTTCAGCACCTTCTATACGTTCTCCAAGACGCTCAACAGCTCCGACAGCGACAACTCCGGTGGCGGTGTGGCGCCGTTGCAGAATCGGAATCTGGAGAAGGGCCGCGCGGGCTTCGATCGTAACCATCGCTATATCGCGACGGTGAACTACGAACTGCCGTTCGGCAAAGGGAAGAAGTTGATGGCCAATAGCCGTATCGGCAATGTGATTTTCGGCGGGCTGGAACTGTCGACGGTGCAGACCTTCGAAACCGGCAATCCGCTGAACTTCACCTTCGCCAACAGCCCCAACAACTACTACCCGGGCTTCGCGGGCGCTCGCCGGCCGAACCTGGTCAGCACGCCCGACTACGACTTCAGCCTGTGGAACAACGGCGGACCGGACCGGTTCGTGTTGAACAACCGTCCGGCTGTCATCAATCAATCCGCCTTCGCCTATCCGGGTGCTTTCCAGGTTGGCAATGCGGGCCGCAACATCCTGACTGGCCCCAGCATGGCCTGGGCGCAGTTCTCGTTGCAGAAGAACTTCCGGTTGAAGGAAAAGTTCCAGGGCCAGCTGCGTTGGGATATGCAGAATGCCTACAAGACCTACAACTTCACGGGGCCGACCACCACGGTTGACTTCCGCAATCCGGCCACCTTCGGCAAGCTGCAGGACGACCCGCGCACGGCGTCGCTCGGCGGCCAGCCGCTGATGAACCTCACGCTGATGTTCCAGTTCTAAGACTAGAGCAGCAGTGCCAGACCGCAACCGCCGGGCCTTCGGGTCCGGCGGTTGCTTTTTGGTATACGCTATTTCCACTGTGTCTCAGATTCATTCCACAATCGACCTCTCCGCGCCGGGCGCGCAGTACGGCCACTTGGCTGTTCCCTATTCCTACAATCTGGGCGGCTGGGCCAACTTGCAGGTGCCGATCGCTTCGCTTCGGAACGGGCCGGGGCCGACGGTGTTGTTGATGGCCGGCAACCATGGCGATGAGTATCCGGGGCAAGTGGCGATCCTGAAACTGTGGCGGGAACTGCGGTTGGACGATGTGGCCGGACACCTGATTGTGGTGCCGTGCTTGAATCCGCCCGCATCGCAGGCGGCGACGCGGCTGTCGCCGTTGGACGGGAAAAATTTCAATCGCTGTTTTCCGGGCAATGCGGCGGGCACGCCGAGCGAGATGTTGGCGCACTATTTGACGACGGTGCTGTTTCCGATGGCCGATGTGGTGATCGATCTACACACGGGCGGGCGCAGCCTGTCGTTCCTGCCCACGGCTCATATGCATCTGGTGCCCGATCTGAAGCAGCGCGCGGCCATGCTGGCGGCGACGGAGGCGTTTCTGCTGGACGTGGCGTTCCTCTATGCCGATGTGGCGGGGACGGGGCTGCTACCGGTGGAGGCGGAGCGGCAAGGGAAGATTGTGATTACGACGGAGCTGGGGGGCGGGGAAGTGGTGCCGGCGAGCGTGCATCGGCAATGCCAGCGCGGGCTAAGGAATGTGTTGGTGCATTGCGGGGTTGTGCGGGGCGAGTTGGTGCGGCGGGAACGGCCCGCGCGGTGGGTGCAGTCGTTGGATCGGGATGATTACCGGTTTGCGCCGGAGTCGGGGATGTATGAGAGCTGTGTGGATCCTGGGGAATCGGTGGTGAAGGGGCAGGTGGTGGGGCGGATTCACTTCCTGGAGCGGCCGGATCGGGCGGCGGCGGAGGTGGTGGCCAATGGGGATGGGATGTTGATTGCGGGGCGTGCGCCGTCGATGGTGAAGCAGGGGGATTGCGTGGCTTGTATCGCGCATGATGTGGATCCATATAACCTGCCGTAAAAGTTGACCAAAGCGTAACGACATTGCTATTCTTGAGTTGCGGGGTGGAGCAGCCTGGTAGCTCGTTGGGCTCATAACCCAAAGGTCGCAAGTTCAAATCTTGCCCCCGCAACCAACTCATTCTATTGGACTTAAGTTGGTTTTCTCCGCTCCGCAAAATGTCACCAATTTCTGAGCGATGTCCTTAAGCTGTTGATTCTACAGGGCCAAATTGGTGACAGTACGTTGGGTTGATTCCTGTTTGTGCCCTGCGCACGATTGTGTTTTAGAATCAACAGGTTATCTGGTTAGTTCGCTGGTGCCTGAGCGAACTGTCACCAAAAGTGTCACCAATTTGGGGCGAAAACCGCACGGTACGTTGAGTTTTCGGGGAAGAACGACGTGGATAGAAATGTCGGAAAGACGATATACTATCCGAGGAGTTTATCCATGCCGCAACTTCGATCAGCCCTAACGCAGGCGCGGGCAGTTTTTGCGAAGCACCGAGGCGCGCTTCGGACCTCTGAGGCGCTGCGACTGGGCATCCATCCACGGACACTGTATCAACTGCGGGACTCTGCTGAGATTGAGCAGATCGGCCGGGGCCTTTACCGGCTCGCCAGTGACCGGGCGCTTGGCAATCCCGATTGGATCGCGATCGCGGCCAAAGCAACGAAGGCGGTGTTTTGCCTTATTTCAGCACTGTCTTACCACCGACTCACGACACAGGTCCCGCACGCGATCGACATTGCGATACCGGGCCATGCGCAACTGCCTCGAATTGATGGTTTGCCCATTCGCGCCTTCTGGTATTCGGAAGCATCACTCGCGGCTGGCGTTGAGACCGTCAAGATGGACGGTGTTGCCGTCCGCGTGTTTTCCGCCGAGAAAACAATCGCGGATTGCTTCAAGTACCGCAACAAGATTGGACTCGACGTGGCCGTGGAGGCGCTCCGCATGTACCGGGAGCGAAATGGTCGCAAGGGGATGAAGTCGATCCTGCACTATGCGGAAGTCTGCCGTGTCAGAAAGATCATGCTTCCCTACATTGAGGCCATGCTGTGAGCCGCGATGTCGCGGCCTCTATTCGCCAACGGCTGTTGAATGAGTCGAAGCGGCAAGACCGACCATTTCAGGAACTGCTGCAGTACTTCGCGATGGAGCGATTTCTTTATCGGCTCAGCCTGCACCCGCTGGCGGATCGCTTTATACTGAAGGGCGCGTTGCTCATGACCGCGTGGCGCGCCGCGCAGTCTCGGCCAACGGTCGACATTGATCTATCCGCGCGAACGAGCAATGACCTCGATCATGTGCGCGGATGGATTGAGGAGCTCTGCACGTTCATCGTCGATGAGGACGGTATTCACTTCGACCCCGAGTCCATTGAGATTCTTCGAATCAAGGAAGATGCCGAATACGAGGGTGTGCGCGTTCGATTCGATGCCACGTTGGCCCGTGCCAGAGTACCGATGCAAATCGATATCGGCTTCGGCGACGTGATCACACCGCCAGCTTCCCGGATTTCGTACCCGGCCATTTTGGAACTGCCCCAGCCGTCGCTTTGGGCTTACCCCAAGGAAACCGTGATCGCCGAGAAGCTGGAGGCT
Organism: Acidobacteriota bacterium; assembly: GCA_947466555.1. GTDB lineage: Bacteria > Acidobacteriota > Terriglobia > Bryobacterales > Bryobacteraceae. Next base: position 19,605 of record CANIFK010000007.1, read on the forward strand.
CTGACGATGCTGGGGCTACTCAACAGCCGGCTCAAGGATTATTTTGATATCTGGCTTCTGGCGACGCTGTACGACTTCGACGGCGGCACGCTGTCGGACGCAGTCCGGGCAACTTTCGTCAACCGGTCGACAACAGTCGAGAGCGTCCCTGTCGGACTCACTCCTGAATTCAGCGGCGACGCAGCGCGCCAATTGCAGTGGGCCGCTTTCCGCAAGCGTGGCCGTTTTTCGAATGCACCCGAAGAACTAAGAAGCGTTGTAACGGCGGTTGCCAATTTTGCAGTTCCGGTACTCGAGTCGCTCGCCGCAAATACCCTTTTCGACCAAACCTGGCGTGCGGGTGGGCCATGGAGCGGCGCCGTCTCCGGCGCGAATCGATAACCCGACAATAGGCCCCGCTTAGTATGGCGACCGGAAGTCTCTACACCATCGAGACTTTCTCCAACGCAGCAGCATCCTGATCGAACTCCCGCGAGGCGCATCAAGTTTCGATTGACTCTCCCACCCAACTTGGCCCAGAATAGCCCCAGTATGAAAGCTAGCTTGTGCAAGTGTCGGGCGAAGTCAGGACCGCAAATCGTCACCAAAATTGTCACCAAATCCACGGGCAAGCCAGGGCAATCAGGGGCACAGCGGCGCGTGTCAACGACTTTGAGACAGTCGGTCAAGGAGTTTACTGAGTATCGTCGCTTGTTGTTGGTGGCTTGTTAATCCAGGCGTGCGAGGGGGCAAGCGGGGATTTGGGAGGATGCTTCACGAACCGTTCGGGGTGAACGAGATAAGCAGCATCGAGGACGGCTTGGCGCTTTTCGATGACGATTGGTGCCAGGCCATGGTGAAGTACGGCCGGGGTCAGCAGGCTGATGCCGGAGTGGTGATGATCCTCGTTGTACCAGCGAAAGAATTCGGTGGCAAAAGCGCGGGCATCTTGAATGGAACCGAACCGTTGCGGAAAGCCGGGCCGATACTTCATGGTCCGGAACTGGCTCTCCGAATAGGGGTTGTCGTTGGAGACGTGCGGGCGGCTGTGCGATTTGGTGACGCCCAGGTCGCTGAGCAGAAAAGCGACGGATTTGGACGTCATCGAGGATCCGCGATCGGCGTGGACCGTGAGCGAATCGGGCTCGATGCTCTGTTTGGCACAGGTGTCGGCGAATAGCTGTTTGGCCAGTTCGGCACTTTCGCGATGGGCAATCATCCAGCCGACGACGTATCGACTGTAGACATCAAGGATCACGTAGAGGTAGAAGTAGGTTCGTCCCCGTAGATCGCATCGAAACGGGTGCTCATTGCCTTCAAGGCTTCATCGACCATACTCCGGATTGGCCGTAATGGATGGTCCGATGGCACCCGGGTCTCTAACGACCCATAGCTAAACAACTCTTCCTGGTGGACGTCCTCGCCGCGCATTCTTCTATGACGTCCAAAACAATTCCAACGTCACATGTTCTCACTGTTTTTCAGCAGCCTGCTAGAGTAGGTCGTACCCGGAAAGCCCAAGCCGCGATCCGTGATAAATCCGATACACCACCACGCATCGCCGCTCGTGGTCCACTCGAAACACGATCCGATGGGAGTAGTAAATCAAGTGCCGGATCTCAAACGAAAATTCGTCGCCTTCGGGAATCAAAGCGCACCGTTCGGGGGACTCCTCTAAAGAGCAGATCGACTCAGCCAACCCCAGAAACCAGGCGTCGGCCGCCTCAGGCTCCCTCTTCACTTCGCGGATGTAACCGACGTACTCCTCAGCATCGGCCAGCGCCGGCTCGGTAATATCAACGCGAAATCCCAAGTTTTTC
>CANIFK010000008.1 GCA_947466555.1 Acidobacteriota bacterium
ATGACCACGGGTCGGAGCGGGTGGGCGAGATGGAGTTGTACTGGGTGATGGGGGTGGGCGCGTCGACGATGCAGGTGGCGCATTCGGTGCCGGGCAAGCCGTATGGGCGGGTGTTGGATCTTTGCTCCGGGGCTGGGATTCAATCCTTTTTCCTGGCGCGGCATGCGACGGAAATTGTGGCGGTGGATCGGAATCCGCGGGCGGTGAATCTGGGGCAGTTTGGTGCGGCGTTGAACGGGTTTGAACACATCTCGTTCCGGGAGAGCGACTTCTTTTCGGCGGTGTCCGGGGAGCGGTTTGATGCGATTGTTTGTAACCCTCCGTACGTCTTGTCGCCGGAGCGGGAGAAGTATTACCGGGATGGCGGGATGGAGGGCGATACGCTGGCGGAGAAGGTAGTGCGCGAGGCGCCGGAGTATCTGGCCGAGGGCGGCTGCGCGTACTTGGTTTGCGATGTGGCGACGCGGCATGGCGTGGAGGCGGTGGACCGGTTACGCGCGTGGGTGGAGGACAGCGGGTGCGACGTGTTGGCGATTGCGGCGCCGGCGCTGACGCCGTTGGCCTACGCCAACATGTGGTTGCAGCATGAGAGCGAGGCGGCGCGGGGGGAGATGGGGAAGAAGTGGGTGGCGCGGTTTGCCGAGTTGGGGATTGAGAGTGTGACGCATCTGCTGGTGGCGATGCGGCGGCGGACGGGGGAGAACTGGGTGGTGATGGACGCGCTGCCGAAGCGGACCGAGGGACACTTTGGTGCGCAGATTGACCGGCGGTTCGCGGGGCAGGACTTTGTGCGATGGGACGCGGCGCGAACGTGGGCGGCGCGGTTGCGATTGGTTCCGGAGGCGCGTCTGCGGCGGCTTGGGCGGGCCGAAGGGGGACGTTGGGTGACTGAGGAGGCGAAGGTGGTGGTGACGGAAGGGTTGATGTATGAGTTTGTGGTGGACCCGCGGACCGTCGATTTCCTGGTGATGTTTGATGGGACTTTGACGATGGAAGAGGTGCTGGGGCGGCTGGCTTTGGCGATGGGTGTGGCCGCGGAAAAAGTACGGGGCGGTTGGCTGGGGTATGTGCACCAGCTGGCGGCCGATGGGGTGTTGGAGGTGGTGTGTTAAGCGGGGTGTTTGTTCTGGATTTGTCGCGCGCGGTGGCGGGGCCGTTGTGCACGATGTTGCTGGGGGATTTGGGGGCGCGGGTGGTGAAGATTGAAGAGGCCGGCGGGGATGAGGCGCGGAGTTGGGGACCGCCGTTTTATGGGGAAGATTCCACGTATTTCCTTGGGTTGAACCGGAACAAGGAAAGCGCGATTTTGGATTTGAAGAATGCCGAGGATTTGGCGCTGGTGCGGCGGATGGCGGCGCGGGCGGATATTGTTGTCGAGAACTTTCGGCCGGGGGTGGCGGCGCGGTTGGGGTTGGGCTACGACGAGTTGCGGGCGGCGCGGCCGGGGTTGATTTATGGTTCGGTTTCGGGCTTTGGGCAGGACGGGCCGGACCGGGACCGGCCGGGGTACGACCTGATTTTGCAGGCGGCGAGCGGGCTGATGCACACGTCGGGCGGGAAGATGTCGTTCCCGGTGGCGGATGTGTTGGCATCGTTGTTTTTGCAGCAGGGATTGCTGGCGGCGATGGTGCGGCGGGGGATTTCGGGCGAGGGTGCGTATGTGGATGTTTCGCTGTTGGATAGCTTGCTGGCGGCGATGTCGCCGTTGACGGCGTCGGCGCTGATGGCCGGGATTGACCCGAAGCCGGCGGGCGCGGCGCATGCGAGTATCGTGCCGTACCAGGTTTTTGCGTGCCGCGAGGGGCAGGTGAGCCTGGGGGTGACGAATGAGCGGATTTGGGGGCGATTTTGCGGTGCGGTGGGGCGCGCGGACTGGCTGGCGGATGCGCGGTATGGGACGAATATTTTGCGGAATGAGAATCGGCGGGAGTTGTTGGCGGAATTGGAACCGTTGTTTTTGACGCGGACGGCGATGGAGTGGGAGGGCGTGTTGCGCGCGGCGGAGGTGCCGTGCGCGGCGGTGCGGACGGTGGCCGAGGCGTTGGCACTGCCGGGGGTACGGAGCCTGTGGACGCTGGACGATGGGCTGCCGGTGTTCGGCAATCCGGTGCGGATCAGCGGGCAGGAGTCGCCGCTGGGGCCGGTGCCGAAGCGGGGGGAGCATACGGAGTTGCTGCGTATGGAATTTGCCGGATGATTCCTTGATTACGGATTTTCCCGGTTACCCGGTACCAGGGGGAATCCTAGCGATGCTCTCCGTAGACGCGGCGGAGGGCGTTGGCGATTTCGCCGACGGTAGCCAGTTCTTTCGCCGCTTCGAGGATGGGCGGCATGAGGTTGTCGGCCGATTTGGCGGCGGCTTCGATGCGGTTTAGCGCGGCGTCGACTTGGGCCTGGGCGCGGGAGGCGCGGAGGTCGCGGAGACGGTCGATCTGTTGGCGCTCGATTTCGGGGTCGATTTTGAAGATGGGGGTTTTGGCGGGGTCGTTGCTGGTGAACTTGTTGACGCCGACGACGACCTGATCGCCGGCCTCGATGCGCTGCTGGTAGCGGTAGGCGGCGTCGTGAATTTCGGCCTGCTGATAGCCCTCTTCGATGGCGGGGAGGGCGCCGCCCATGGCGTCGATTTTCTCGATGTAGGCGCGGGCTTCCTGCTCCAGCTTGTCGGTCAAGGCTTCGACGACGTAGCTGCCGCCGAAGGGGTCCGGGTATGCAGTTATGCCGGACTCATGGGCGATCACCTGCTGGGTGCGGAGGGCGAGCGTGGCGGCGCTTTCGGTGGGCAGGCCGATGGCTTCATCCATCGCATTTGTGTGCAGCGACTGGGTGCCTCCGAGCACGGCGGCCATGGCCTGGATGGTGGTGCGGACGGTGTTCACTTCGGGCTGCTGGGCTTGGAGGGAGGATCCGGCGGTTTGCGTATGGAAACGCAAGAGGAGCGACTTGGGATCTTTGGCGTGGAAGCGGTCGCGCAGGAGGTGCGCGTAGAGGCGGCGGGCGGCGCGGAATTTGGCCACTTCTTCGAGGAAATCGTTGTGGGCGTTGAAGAAGAAGCTGAGGCGGGGGGCGAAGTCGTCGATGGCGAGACCGGCCTGCAGCGCGGCGTCGATGTAGGCGATGGCGTTGGCGAGGGTGAAGGCGATCTCCTGCGCGGCGGTGGAGCCGGCCTCGCGGATGTGATAGCCGCTGATGGAGATGGTGTTCCACTCGGGCAGTTCGCGACCGGCCCAGGCGAAGACGTCGGTGATGATGCGCATCGCGGGGCGGGGCGGGTAGATGTAGGTCCCGCGGGCGATGTATTCCTTCAGGATGTCGTTCTGGATGGTGCCGGAGAGTTTGGCGCGGTTGGCGCCCTGGGCATCGGCGACGAGGACGTAGAGGGCGAGGAGCGTGCTGGCGGTCGAGTTGATGGTCATCGACGTGGAGACCTGGTCGAGGCGGATGCCGTCGAAGAGGCGCTCCATGTCGCGGAGGGAGCCGATGGCGACGCCGACGCGGCCGACTTCGCCCGCGGCGAGGGGGTGATCGGCATCGAGGCCTAGTTGGGTGGGCAGATCGAAGGCGACCGAGAGGCCGGTGATGCCCTGGGACAGCAGGTATCGATAGCGGCGGTTACTCTCTTCGGCGGTGCCGAAGCCGGCATACTGCCGCATCGTCCAAAGACGTTTGCGATACATGTCCGGATAAATCCCACGGGTAAATGGGAACTCTCCGGGTTGGCCGTCGCGGTGTTCCGCCATGAGAATAGATTAGGAGCCGGAGCGGGCGATTTTCTTCGCGCGGATGAACGAAGACAGGCCGTAGACGAGCATCGTAAATAGGAAAATACTGGAGATGATCAGCCGGAAAAGCTGGCCGGGTTCCCCGTCGAAGCCACGCCAGGAGGTGTAGACCTTGGGAGCGGCGAAGATGGCGAAGCAGATAAACAGGAAAGCGATGATCTCGTTCCACAGGACGCGGAGCGGGGTCATGATTCCCGGAAGGACGTGCGATAGAAACTTTTTGCCCAGCGAAAACATCGAAGTGGTAACCCTTCCGATTATATGGCACCCTCCAGGATTTCGCGACGGCAGCCGATGAGTATGGGTGGGTACTACCCGGTGGTATCCTGAGTGCAGGTTCGGGTAGTAGACGGGAAGAAAGGCTTTCATTTGGACGACCGGTTGAAAGATCTGATGCAGGACTTGGGAAATGCAATTAATGAATCCCTGTCCGATTCTGACCGGATTGCGGAAGCGATCGGTGAGATCAAGCGCGCCGGGTACGATGTGTTTCTCGTGCTGGAGGCGACGATCGGGTTCAACAAGCGCGAAGAGGGTGAGGAGGCTGAAGATGGCGACCTGGCGGAGATTGCCGGGGAGTTGTCTGGAGGCCAGCCGGAGCCGAAGACGCGCGGCAGATCCGGGAAGCTTTCCTGGACGTCGCAGGACCAGAAGTTTCTGCGGGCGTTGAAGATCTCCCTCGACGAGGATTCGTCGAAGTAAGCAGTTAGAGAAGTTCCTGATAGGCGGCCCAGGTTGCGTCGACGGCGCGATCCCAGGTGAACTGTGCGGCCCATTCGGTGCCACGCGCGACGAGTTCGCGGCGGAGAGTGGGCTGGTCCATTAGCGTCTGGAGCGCGAGGGTGATCGCGCCGGTGTCGTGCGGGTCGACGTGGAGCGCGGCGTCGCCGGAGATTTCGGCGAGGGCGGAACGGTCCGATGTGATGACGGGCACGCCCCAGGCCATCGCTTCGATGACCGGGATGCCGAAGCCTTCGTCGAGCGAGGGGAAGGCGAAGAGCGACGCGCGGCGGTAGAGCGATTCGAGTTCGGTGTTGTTGATGTAGCCGGTGACCTCTATATCGGCCGCGCGGGGGCTGTTGCGGATCTGCTCGACGATCTCCTCTGCCCCGAAACCGGCGGCGCCGGCCAGGATTAGTTTCCAGCCGGTCCGGGTTTGAGCAAAGGCTTCGACAAGGCGCGCAGTATTCTTGCGCTTTTGAATGGAACCGACGCTCAGGACGACGTTTTCCCGCTGGGAGGCAGTCGGGGGTGTCGCAGGGGCGTGGACGCCGTGGTGGACCACGCGGAGACGCGCCTTGGGCACGTTGAGGAGTCCTTCGACCTGCGACGCGGTGAAGGCTGAGACGCAGAGGATGAGATCGCTACGCTCGGCGGCGTGGCGGGCCTGGGCGGTGAAGCGTTCGCGGAAATCGGGGGTGGAATAGTCACCCGTCATCACGAAGAGGTCGTGGAAGGTGGTGACGCAGCGGCGCGTGCGGGCGGCGGGGACGCGCTGGTTCAGCCCGTGGAAAAGATCGTGCGGGGGCAGCCAGGATTCAGTGAACGGGCGGCGTTTGGCGCCACGAGGCAGTGCGTCGCGGAGCGACTTCAGGAATTTGTGGGAGCGGTAGCAGAAGCTCCAATTCGATTCCGGGTGGCGACGGACCAGGCCGTGGGCGATCTCGCGTGAATAGACGCCGACGCCGGTGAGTTCCGGGCCGGTGCCGTAGGTCAGGTCGAGAGCAATGCGCACCGGCCTATTTTTGCATGGTGGCGGCTTGGCGGAGTGGTGCGCGGAGGAGATCGGCGAGCGAATCGTCGCTGTCGTGGAGCAGCACTTCGCTGGTGGCGTACTCAAGCGGCGGCGTGGCCGTTTGGCGGCCGATGCGTTGCTCTACCCAGCGGATGGTGCGGGTTTGAATGGGCTCCGGCGCGGCGGGGGGCCCTAGCGAGAGCGCGGCGAACTGTTCGGCGCCGACGCGGGCCAGCAAGTCGGCGTCGGGGAAGAGTTCGCGCAGCATCTCGCCGGTCTCGATCAACGCCATGTCGCGCGCCTGCGCTCCGAAGACATCGGTCATCCGGCCGTAGCCGGTTAAAGTGATGAGCGAGAGGCGCGCCGTCTTGCCCCAACGGGAAGAAAGACGCCGCACCATTTCGCCGAGATAGAGAAATCCGGCGCGGGAGGTGAGCCCGGTGAGGTCGTCGACGCCCGGCATCTCTTCGCGTGCCATCAAGGCCTGCTGATGTTCGAAGGCGGCGCGGAGGGTGCGCGCCAGCGGCAGGCAGTCCAGATCCTCCTTCAAGAGGTATCCGGCGGCGCCTTCGCGCATGGCGGTGAGAGCCAACGACTCCTCTTCGCGAACCGTGAGGATCACGAACGGGGTTGACGGTGCCAGATCGCGGAGCCGGAGGTAGGGATGGAGCCCGGAGGCGCCGCCGGTGGCGAGGTCGAGGAGGATCAGGTCGTAGGTCTCGGCGGAAGCGGAGACGACGGCTTCTTCGATTGTTTCGGCGTGAAACAGCTCCACCGGGCGGCCCAGGAGGTTTTCGTGGGGGCGCTCTTCCAATTCGTCGAGAGCTTCCTGAATCAGGCCCGCGTCCCAGGGGTCGCTTTCAACCAATAGGAGCCGTGCCCGTGTTTTCTCACCGGTAGACATTGCCAATCACCTATTCAGGTAGTGGCGTACCGGCGGGAAAGTTCTCACACGGCCATCTGATATTCCTTCAGTTTCCGGTAGAGCGTGGTGCGGCCGATGCCGAGCAGACCGGCGGCCATCAGGCGGTCGCCCTTAGTGTATTCGAGCGCGTGGACGATGGCGCGGCGCTCCATTTCGGTGAGCGGGAGGATGGGAGAGTCGAGAAAGCGCGGATCAATGGCAGGCCCGGCGGCGACGGCGGCTGCCGGAGCGGCCGAGTGGAACATGCCCATGCCAGCGGCGGCAGACATCGCGATGCCAGGGCCGCGGCGCGTATAGAGGTGATTCTGCACGGGCGACGGCAGGTCGTTCAAATGCAACAGCGGGCCGGTGCGCACGGCCACCATCTGCTGGATCATGTTCTCCAGTTCGCGCACGTTGCCGGGCCATTCGTAGCTGATCATGGCGTCCATGGCTTCTTGCGTGAAGGTGTGGCCGGAACCGTATTTGGCCAGGAAATGCTGCATGAGCAACGGAATGTCTTCCTTGCGTTCGCGCAGCGGCGCCAGGCGCACCGTGACGACGTTGAGCCGGTAGTAGAGATCGCGGCGGAATGTACCTTTTTCCACTTCTTTCAGCAGGTCGCGATTGGTGGCGGCGATGATGCGGAAGTCCGAGCGCTTTGTCTGCAACGAACCCACCGGGCGGAACTCCTTTTCCTGCAGCACGCGGAGCAGTTTGGCCTGCAGGTCCAAAGGCAGTTCGCCGATTTCGTCGAAGAACGCCGTGCCGCCATTGGCGGCTTCGATGAGACCGATCTTGGCGTTGACTGCGCCGGTGAACGATCCCTTGGCATGGCCGAACAGTTCGCTTTCCATCAGCGGGCCAACGAACGAGGAGCAGTCGATGGTGACGAAGGCGCCCTGCGGGTTGGCGGCATGGATCGACTTGGCAACCACTTCCTTACCGGTACCGGTTTCCCCCAGGATCAGCGCCGGCCAACGGCCCGAGGCAAGCTTGTCTACCATTCGTTGTACGTGACGAAGGCGCGGGGAGTTGCCCACAAGCGTGGGTTCGGTGGGGAAGGGTTGGTTGAAAAAGGCCATGATCGGTGTCCGTCTGGGGCACGCTCCGCGAAGTCTGGCGGAGGCGCCTTAATTAAGTAGTGTGTGCCGGTAAGAATTAATCTACGCTGAATTGAAAATTTTCTGTAGCCCGCAGGGGGGAGAGCGGGGGGAGGTTTGATGCGGCCATGCCTACCCGCGTGTGGGGGTATACCGGATTAAGTACTCTCAGGTAGGGGTCCCCCTATGCGGATGCCTACTCGGCGTTCCAGGGCACGATGAAGGCGTTGGGGAATTTGTCCTGCAAGCGTTCGAGGATCCGCTGTGCGTCGGCTGGCGTCGACTCGCGGCCGACCACAACACGCCACGCCTCAGCATGGCCGCCCTTCGGATTTGCCGACCGGTAGCGGACGTCGACGTTCTTGTAGTGCGGCGAAAGTTGCCGCTGCAGCGACTCGGCTCGCGCCTTCGTCGCGACCGAGCTGACTTGCACCGTGAATTGCCTGCCGCGGAGATACTGCTTCGGCGGCGGAATGACCGTAACTCGCACCTTCGCCACACCCGGTCCGAGGAGGCCCAGGTCGCGCGCCGCGCCGCGCGAAAGATCGATGATGCGGCCCTTCACGAAGGGCCCTCGATCGATGATTCGAACGTCGGTGTTTTTGTTCGTTGATAACAGTCGAACGCGCACCCAGGTTTCGAAAGGGAACGATGGATGCGCGGCCGTGAACTGCTCCATATCGAAGATCTCTCCATTCGCCGCGCGGCGTCCGTGATAGGGCTCTCCATACCAACTGGCGATGCCTTCTTCCGTTGCTCCCATGCGTGCGGCAGGAACCCGCGCGGGGGCTCGGCGAGTGCCACAGGCGGCGAGCATCGCGAACGAAATGAGAACCAGCGAGAGGGAGGAATGGAAGGAGAGTTTCATGATGTGGTGGACTGCGATGGAAAGGCCGCGCGCCGAGTGGCCACGTGCCGGTGCGAAAGGATGCCGGTGTCGTGAAGGCCGCATGAATAAAGGCTGCGGGCGCATCCGCGCATCGAGTTGTTCATCACGACAGGTGGCCGTTGCTATTCGTCTCGCGGCACTGTCCGGTGTCATCGCGGAGAGCTTGCTCATCGCGCGCGAAACTGCCGTGTTGAGCGTGCGTGCAGCGCATGCAGCGAAATATTTTTTCGAGTGCGCGACGATGCGCGAGACGACGCACGCATCGCGCCGCATTTTTCGCGATGTGCGTGGAAGGCCTATGTTTATTGGCTCAAAACGCATCGTGCCTCATAAAACATTTTCACTCATCTGCGTTTTTTTCGCTCAGACCCTTTACTGGACGTGGTTTGACGCATCCGGCAGCTCACTTTTTTCTTGACTTGCATCGCAAACAAATTTATATATGGGACACGCTGCGATCTCCGAGGAGATCGCGATTTTTTGATGTTAGGGAGAATTACTCGATGAAATACGCTACCGCCAAAAAAGCAGCCCCCGCCAAAAAGGCCGCTGCTCCGGCAAAGAAGGCTGCTGCTCCGGCTAAGAAGGCCGCCGCTCCGGCGAAGGCTGCTGCTCCGGCGAAGGCCGCCGCTCCGGCGAAGGCTGCTGCTCCGGCGAAGAAGGCTGCTGCTCCGGCTAAGGCCGCTGCTCCGGCGAAGAAGGCTGCTGCTCCGGCCAAGGCCGCTGCTCCGGCCAAGAAGGCTGCCGCGCCTGCCAAAAAGGCCGCTGCCAAGAAAAAGTAACCGTGAATCCTCGTTAGAGGAAACGCGAATAGCCAGTTGTATCGAATCGGCCCCGGGCAACCGGGGCTGATTTGTTTTTGTACTCCTGCTTTTCCGGGGGCGATACGTTTTGTGTGCCAGACACGATATACTGCAACGCCATGCTCCCTGCATACATTGAAAAGACCACGCCGAATCCGGCGTCGAACCGTGCTCCCTGGTTCGTGAACACGGCGCCCAGTTACGCGGGCGTGTTCCTATGGATTGCGTTCTATCAGACGCTTGCGCAAGGCACGATCGACAGGGCCAGCCTTGGCCTTTGTTTATTGGCGTTGGCGTTGGCCGGCGCATTGAGTTACGCGCTGTTCTATTACGTTCCCGGCATGCTGGGAATGAAGACGGGACTGCCACTCTATGTTGTCGGCAGCTCCACGTTCGGCACGGCGGGCGGCTACCTAATGCCGGGCTTGCTGATGGGCCTTCTGCAGTTGGGCTGGTTCGCCGTTGGCACTTTTTACTCAACGAAATTCATCCTCAGTGCCGTGGGGTCGTCCGCCGGACCCGGCTCGATGGAGTTCGCCATCGTCGCTGTTCTTTGGGGCTACATCATGGCCTACATCGGCGTGAAGGGCATTCAGTATGTGGCGAAAGCTTCGTTGTTTCTGAACCTAATTCCGTTGCTCATGATTCTCTTCGTGTTCTTCAAGAACTTCAGCGGCATGGCATTGCATAAGCCGGCGACGGACGATTCGATGGGCGCGTTCCTCACCATCCTCCAAACCGTTATCGGCTTCTTCGCGACGGCGGGCGCGGCCGGCGTGGACTTCGGTATGAACAGCCGCGATGAGAACGATGTCAGAATGGGCGGCCTTACGGGCATTGCGCTCGCCATCGTGATTGCAGGCGGCTTGCCCATCCTCTCGGTGGCCGGCGCCCGCGCGCTCGACCCCACCATCACCAGCTACTCCTACGACGCCGTGATCGGCGCGCAGGGCGGCTTCCTCGCGTCGGCCATGTTCATCCTATTCGCCGTGGCCTCCATCACGCCCGCCTGCTTCTGCGCGTTCATCGCGGGCAATAGCTTCTCCACCATGATCCCCGGCGTGCCGCGCATGTCTTCCACCATGGCTGGGGTCACCGTCGCCATCGTCCTCGCCATCACCGGCGTGGCTGCCAATTTGGCCGCCGTGTTCTCCATCGTCGGCGCTTCCTTCGGGCCCATTTGCGGCGCGATGGTGGCCGACTACTTCCTCTCCGGCAAAGAGTGGTCCGGGCCGCGTCAGGGCATCAACTGGGCCGGCTATGGCGCCTGGGCCGCCGGCTTCGCCGTGGGCATTCAGACGAGCTATCAGCCGGCTGTCGTCTACAGCTTCTTCGTCGGGCTGATTGTCTACACCGTGCTCGCCAAAGCCGGTCTGCAGCCCGCCGTCGTGGCTCCTGTTAAAGCGAAGGCGGCGGGTCGATAGCCCGCGGCCAATCCAGCGTGTGCCGATAGCGGCCGAGCCCTTGGGTGGCTCGGCCGTTATTCTATGCGCAGTCAGTGCCTCGTCGATGCCGTGGTGGCCGTTGACGAGCTCGCGCTCCAGGTGCGCTGCGGCAACGCCGTTACTTCTTCGTCTTCTGCTTGTTTCGCACGGTGCCGCTCTTGGCCTTCCGCGCGCCCATTTTGCCGACGTTCTTCTTGCGGGTGGCTTTGCCGCCTGTTGCGGTGGTTCCCTCGGCGCTCCTGCCGCCCGTCCGCTTCACGGACTTCTGCGCGGTATTGCGCGGCGGGCGCTTCGTCGGCTCGTTCTTCCGCATTCCCTCGAACGGGTTCACGGCGAACTTCACCTTCACCTCAATCGGCGTGCCCCGGAAGCCGAAGGTGTCCCGCAAGCGGTTCACTAGCTGGCGCTCGGCGGAGAAGTGCAATTCCCGCTTCTTATCGGGGAATACGATGAACGTTGGCGGGCGAATCGAAGCCTGCGTGATGTACTTGATGCGCGTGTCGGGTTCCAGAATCAGGCCCGTGGAGAAGCGGTTCAATTCGCCCGTTCCCACGCGATGCGAGGCCCACTTGTAGGCGTTGCGAATCATCTCGAACAACTGGCCTACGCCGGTCCCGTTCTTCGCCGAGATGAAGGCCACCTGCGCGTATTCCAGGAACTTCAGCTCGTCGCGCAGTTCCTCTTCGAACTTGCCTTTGTCCTTGTTGGGCGCGGCGTCCCACTTGTTGACGACGACGATCAGCGCGCGGCCCTCTTCGTGGGCGTAGCCGGCAATCGTCGCGTCCTGACCCAGCGGGCCTTCGGTCGCGTCCATCACAAGCAGCACCACGTGGGCCATGCGGATGTGGCGGCGCGCCATGACGACGCTCAACTTCTCCGCCATCAAATGGGTCTTGCCCTTGCGCCGAATGCCCGCCGTGTCCATGAACAGGTAGTCCACGTCCTTGTGCGTGATCTGTTCGTCGACGGTATCCCGCGTCGTACCGGCAACCGGCGAGACAATCGATCGCTCCTCGCCGACGATGGAGTTAATCAGCGTCGACTTGCCGACGTTCGGGCGCCCGATGATTGATACCTTGATCGGCGGCGTCTTCTTCGCCGGGGCCTCTTCGCCCTCTTCCAGCGGCTCTGGCTGCTCCATCTTCGGGAACGGCCGCGTCACCAGATCGAGCATTTCGTACAGCCCGACCCTGTGCTCCGCCGAGACGCCGAACACCGGCTCGATCCCCAATTGATGGAAATCATTTACCAGGTGATGGTTCTTATCGGAGTCAATCTTGTTCACCGCCAGCAACAGCGGTTTGTTCAACTTACGTAGCATCATCGCCAGTTCGCGGTCGGCGGAGGTAATCTCCGTCCGCCCGTCGATGACGAACAGAATGTGGTCCGCTGTCTCGAGAGCGAAGCGGGCCTGACGCAGAATTTGTGCGGGAATCAACGCGTGGTCGTCGGTAATAATGCCGCCGGTATCGATGATCTCGAATCGTTTCCCGCCATGTTCGGCAACTCCGCCGATACGGTCACGGGTAATTCCAGGCTCATCACCGACGATAGAACGACGGCTTCCGGTTATGGCATTGAACAATGTGGATTTGCCCACATTTGGCCTGCCGACGATGACAACACACGGCAAACGATCAGTTTCAGCCATTATTCTTTAGGATATCACCCGCGGGTGGACGCAAACGTGGGACAATGAAAGAGTTTGAGCTCCACCAACCCCTCCTCTTTCATCCGCAATATTGCCATCATTGCGCACGTAGACCACGGCAAGACCACGCTGGTTGATTCAATGTTCCGACAGAGCGGTATCTATCGGGAAAACGAAGCACAGACTGAGCGTGTCATGGATTCCAATGATTTGGAACGTGAACGTGGCATTACGATTTTGGCTAAGACGACCGGCGTTCACTACAAGGACTTCACGATTAACATCGTGGACACCCCTGGCCATAGTGACTTTGGAGGCGAAGTAGAACGCGCCCTCAAGATCATTGACGGCGTAGTGCTCCTGGTGGACGCGAGCGAAGGCCCGCTGCCCCAGACCCGTTACGTTCTGATGAAATCGCTGGAAGCCAAGCTCGCGCCGATCGTTGTTATCAACAAGATCGACCGTCCCGACGCGCGCCCGCAGGAAGTGCTGAACGAAGTCTACGACCTGTTCATCGATCTCGATGCCACCGAAGACCAGCTCGACTTCCCGGTCATCTACACCAATGGCAAGCTTGGCATCGCCAAGATGTCGCTGGATGATCCGAGCGAAAATCTGCAGCCGCTGTTCGAAACGATTCTCACCCACATTCCCCAGCCCAAGGGCAATGCGGAAGATCCGCTTCAACTCCTGGTTGCCAATCTCGATTACTCCGATTACTTGGGCCGCCTCGCCATTGGCCGTGTCTTCAACGGCACGTTGCGCCTGGGCGACGAAGTCTCGGTCTGCAAGCTCGACGGCAAGATCCAAAAAACCCGCATCACCAAGATGTACTCCTTCTCCGGCCTGAAGCGCGTGGAAGAAACCCTGGCCGTGCCCGGGTCGATTCTTGCCATCGCCGGCGTTGAAGGCATCACCATCGGGGAAACCGTCTCCAGCGCCGAAACGCCGATGCCGCTCCCGGTGATTCAGATCGACGAGCCGACTATCGCCATGACGTTTACCGTCAACACGTCGCCCTTCTCCGGCCGTGAAGGTAAGTACGTCACCTCCCGCAATCTGCGCGATCGTCTGGATCGCGAACTGCTCACCAACGTCTCGATTCGCGTCGAAGACGCCGGTTCCGCCGAAGCGTTCAAGGTCATGGGCCGCGGCGAACTGCAGTTGGCCATTCTCATCGAAATGATGCGCCGTGAGGGTTTCGAACTCATGGTTGGCCGTCCGGAAATCATCACCCGCAAGGTCGATGGCGTGTTGCAGGAACCGCTCGAAATGCTGACCATCGATTGCCCCGAGAGCTTCGTCGGCGTCGTCATGGAACGCATTGGTATGCGTAAGGGCAAGATGTCGAAGATGATCAACCACGGCTCCGGGCGCGTGCGTCTGGAATTCCTGGTTCCCTCTCGCGGCCTGATCGGCATCCGCGGCGAACTCCTCACCGAAACACGCGGCACCGCGATTCTGAACTCTCTCTTCCATGGCTACATCGAATGGCAGGGTGATATCGAAAGCCGGCCGACCGGTGCGTTGATCTCCGATCGTGCGGGCAAAACCACGCCGCACGCCATCGAAAATCTCCAGGAACGCGGCACCATCTTTGTGCAGCCGACCATGGAAGTCTACGAAGGGCAGATCGTCGGCGAGAACGCGCGCAACACCGATCTCGACGTCAACATCGTCCGCGAAAAGAAGCTCACCAACATGCGCTCCTCCAGCGCTGACGATGCCGTTCGCATCATTCCGCCGAAGGTGCTTAACCTGGAGCAGGCGATCGAATTCATTAAGGACGATGAGTTTGTCGAAGTGACGCCTACGTCCATCCGTCTCCGTAAGAAGATCCTCAAGGCCAACCAGCGCTAAACTGCCTGGGTGGATTACTTTTCACCGGAAGAGAACGAAGTCTTCGCAGCCGCCCGCCGACTGTTGGAGGGCTTCGTTCAATCCCGCCCGGGCTACGAGCCGAAGGTGCATTTCGGCTTCTTCGCCGCGGGCGCCTCGCACATGAGGATGTCGCTGAATGCCGTGCCGCAATCGGAATCGGTACCGCCAATCATGTATCGGCAGTGGCTGCTTACCCCCCGTGGCACCAGCACGTGTAGCCTCACAGTTGGCGAAGCGGCGTCCGCACTCGATCTGAACTTCCGTCAGCCGACAGCCGACGTCGCCGACCAACTCCGAACCTGGCTCTCCCGGGAACTGTCTCAATAGCCCTTGCTGGAGTGGTTCCCGCCAGAGCCAGCGCCCACCAAAACAGTCAACCGCTCGACGATCTCCTTTAAGCTCCCCGACTGCGCATGGAGCTCCTCAGCCGCCGCAGCACTCTCTTCCGCGTGCGCCGCGGTGTTCTGCGTCACCTGTTCCATCTGCACGATCGCCCGGCCGATTTGGCTGATCCCAGTGCCCTGCTCCTGGCTGCTGCGCTGAACCTCCTCGACGATCTTTCGGATCCTATCGGCGTCGGCCGTAATCTCCTGGATCGCCGCCGCCATCCCGCCCACCTTGGTCTTTCCCTCGTGCGCCTTGGCGATCGATTCCTCAATCATCAGGGCGGTGTCTTTCGCCGCTTGTGCACTCCGTTGCGCCAGATTGCGCACCTCGTCGGCCACCACCGCAAACCCCATGCCCGCTTCGCCCGCCCGCGCCGCTTCCACGGCCGCATTCAACGCGAGGATGTTTGTCTGGAAGGCGATCTCGTCGATTACTTTGATGATCTTCGCAATCCTTCCACTCTGTGCATTGATCGCTTCCACGGCCGCCACCGTCTGTTGCAACAACTGGTTCGTCTCGTCCAGCTTCTCCCGCGAGGCGCTCGCGATACGCGAGGCCGCTTCTGCCTTTTCGATGTTCTGGCGCGTCATCGAATTGACCTGCCCGCTCGATGCCGAGGTCTGTTCCAGTGAGGCCGCCTGCTCCGAGGCTCCCTGGGCCAG
The DNA here is from genome assembly GCA_947466555.1 of Acidobacteriota bacterium. Lineage (GTDB taxonomy): Bacteria > Acidobacteriota > Terriglobia > Bryobacterales > Bryobacteraceae. Next base: position 15,243 of record CANIFK010000008.1, read on the forward strand.
CGACTGGCTTGCCCCAGCCACTTGCGCCGCCGCGCTGGCCAGATGTTCCGCGCCCGTCGTCATGTCCAACACTGCCGTCTCCAGGCTCCTGTTCATATCGCGCACCATTAGGACTACAGCTGCTCCCACCATGGCGCAAAGCGCCAGCATGGAAATGGCGAACCACCAGTTGCGTTCGTATAGTGACTGCACTTCCTGTTGATTCGCCTTCAGCATCTCCACCTGCTGATTCACCAACCGCGTAGCGGCGGCTTCGATCGCCTTGAAAATCGGCGCCGCCTTTTCGCTGCGAATACGATCTGCCAACAACGCATCGCCAGCCTGCGCCGCCCTGGACAAATCTCCGAATACCCGCTGCCATTCCTGGAATTGAGTTGCCATCAACTCAGCATCCGTCTTGCCGTCCACCGTAACCGTCAGGCTTGCCAACTCCGACAGATTCGTTTGCGCCAGAACCGCACTCTCTCGGAACACCCGCGTGCCAGTCTCCACTTGGTCGTTCTTCTTCAGCGCGCTGCCGGCTACAACCAGCCTCTGCGCCGCCACCATGTCGGACTGGATATTGTCGACCGTCATCGAAAGCAGCAGCTTTCGAGTGGTTCGATTGACCACGATGTCAAAATCGCTCTTGAAACTCCGGAGTGACATCAGCGCCGTGATGCTCAGGACCAGCGTCAGAAGAAGAAAGACGAAGGCACTCGCCATCATCTTCCTGCCTATCGTGAGGTTGAATCGCATTTGTGCTCGTCCTGGTCCCGCGCAAAGGATTAGCGGCATAAGCCGCCGGCGTGGATTCCGAGAGTTCGTGGAACTCTCATAGCCCATATCGGCACAGGCAATACTTTCTTCTCGAAATCTCAGCCGCCCGCCTTCCCCGGCTTTGATACCCTATCCCCGATGCTCTCTCGCCGTAAACTATTCCCCCTCCTCGCTGGCGCCGCCCTCTCCGCCCAGGCCCCCAAGAAGCGCCCCAACATCATCTTCATCATGTCCGACGATCACGCCTCCCACGCCATCAGCGCCTACGGCAGCAAGATCAACAAGACTCCCAACATTGACCGCATCGCCCAAGGCGGCACCCGCTTCGCCAACTGCTTCGTCACCAACTCCATCTGCACCCCCAGCCGTGGCGTCATCCTCACCGGCCTCTACTCCCACCTCACTGGCATCAAAACCCTCAACGACAAAATCGACCCCGCCGCCCCCAACGTCGCCAAATACCTCCAGGCCTCCGGCTACCAGACCGCCATCATCGGCAAGTGGCATCTCGTCACCAACCCGTCGGGCTTTGACTACTGGAAGATTCTCCCCGGCCAAGGCCTCTACAACGATCCCGTCTTCATCGAAATGGACGGCTCGCGCAAGAAATACCCCGGCTACTGCACCGACCTCATCGGCGACTTCACCCTCGACTGGCTCAAGAAGCGCGACCGCGACAAGCCCTTCTTCCTGATGTGCCACCACAAGGCGCCCCACCGCGAATGGACGCCCTCGGCCAAGTACAAGGACCTCTTCAAGGACGTCGAAATCCCCGAGCCCGATAACCTCTACGACGAGCACAAAGGCCGCGCCGGCGCCGCCGAGCGATCCCGCATGCGCGTCGGCCAGGATAACACCAAGACCGATCTCAAGATGGACCCCCCGCCCGGCCTCGAAGGCAACGCCCTTCGCAAATGGGCCTATCAGGTCTACATCAAGGACTATCTCCGCTGCGTCCAGTCCGTCGACGACAACGTCGGCCGCGTCCTCGATTACCTCGACGAAGACAAAATCGCCGACAACACAATCATCATCTACAACTCCGACCAGGGCTTCTTCCTCGGCGATCATGGCTGGTTCGACAAACGCTTCATGTACGAGGAATGCCTCCGCACGCCGCTCCTCGTTCGCTGGCCCGGCCACACCAAACCCGGCACCGTGAACAACGACATGGCGCTCAACCTGGACTTCGCGCCGACGTTCCTCGACGCCGCCGGCGCCCCCGTCCCGAAGGACATGCAGGGCGTCAGCCTGAAGCCTCTCCTCGAAGGAAAAACGCCCAAAAACTGGCGCACGGAGATGTACTACCGCTACTGGATGCACTTGGGCGGCGGCCACAGCGTCACCGCCAACTACGGCATTCGCACGCAACGCTACAAGCTGATTTACTACTACGGCAAGGCCCTTGGCTCCAGCGGCGCCGTTAATCAGGACACCCCGCCCGAATGGGAGTTCTTCGATCTGAAAACCGATCCGCGCGAGATGAAGAATCTCTACAGCGACCCCGGTTCGCAGAAGCTCATCGCTCAGCTCAAGTTGCGCCTGGCCAAGCTCCAGGCCTACTACAAGGACACTCCCGCATAACCCTCAGTGGAGATAGTGGAGATACACGTCATCCGTCAGCCAGGCTCGCTGACCCGCCGGACTCGTAGACGCTCAGAATGCTTCCATCGTGTGCCACCGCGAGGTCGGCATACGCAGCCTTCGCGTACTGAATGGCTTTCGAAACTGGCCACGTGCGGCTCGCCGCGCTGGACGGACGTGTCAGCAGAATACGGTCCTTGCCGGTGGAATAGCGCGTCAATCCGGCCTGGCAGGATGGCTCCGGCAGATTCGGGTCCACAGCAAGTTTGGACCACGTCCCGCCTCCGTCTCCGCTATGCGCAAACAGGCGGGCATTGCGATTCCATGGTCGTCGCTGTAGAAAGTGCAGGAACACGGTACATTGCCGCGGCCACGTGGCCGGGCCAAGGTGAGGTGTCGCTCCACCCTGGAGTCAGCAGTCGTCCGCTTTTGAGTTGGAGGCCGAGGCCAGTCCCCGCTCGGGAATGTGGGTTTGGTACCTGTAGCGTTCTGGTACTTGTAGTGCAGGGATGCCGCCGGTAGACTATACAAATGTTGGAATAGAGGGTATGCGGTATGCAATATTCGTGACATTGCCAGGTGAGGCTGTTTCGGTGTTCGGTTCGGAAGTGGCTGGAACGGTCAGTGCGGAACGCGGAATGTCGTTGAACGGTCAGGCAGTGCTTGTCGCTGGAACGAAGACGTGGCCCGTGGCCGCTCGTGCTGAACATGAAAGATAGCAGCAAGATCGCGTTTGGCAAGAACTCCCAGGCTAAGTACAGGTGGCCGTGGAGAACGATGTGCTGGCAACCAGGACCGGTGTGGCTTCCACCACGGCCGGTAAAACGGTGGTCCCCGCGCCCGTTGCTCCTGTCACTGTAACCCCTGCCCCTCTGCCGCCGCCTTCGCGCCGCAAGCCGTAGGAATTGATTGATCAAAAAAAGAGCGCCCCAGGCGTCAAGTTTCACAAAATCTAAAAAGGAGTCGCTATCGTGAGGAAATTACTTGGATTGAGTTTGATCTTGGCCGGCGCCAGCTTTGCCGCGCCGATTATTACCGTAACCCCTACTCTTGGACCGGATTTCGGGCTCGGCACCACTTCACCGAATTTTTATGCTTGGGCTAATAACGTCGTGAACAGCCTGATTCTGAATACCGCGCAGGGCCCCGTGTCCACCTCGGATCCCCAGAACTACACTCCGATTGCCAACGGAGCCACTGTAGGAGCGAATTCGTTCATCTCCACGCCGTTCAACTCGTGGAAGGGCGTCGCCGCCCCCGGCGGCCTGTTCACCAGTGAGCTCGGCACGGCGATGTATTTCAGCCTGGAGATCTCCGGCAACGTGAATGATCAGTTCACCCTGAACCAACTGGGCGCACAGGAGACCTACCTGGGACAAGTCCAGTTGCCGTACGTCGCTGGCGACTTTGGCGACGGCAGCAACCCTGGCGTTTTTAGCACCATCCTGGTTGGCCAGCGCGCCTCGGGTGGTTTCACCAGCGGTAGCGACACCGGAAATACGCCGCTGGTCGCCCTGTGGTACGTCGGCCTCGGCTTCGTGCAGGGACTGGATGGCAACGTAGTCGGGACCGATCAGGCGAAGATTGACGCAACGGTCGCCGCGGTGCAGGCGTTGCCGGATCGCACGACGCAGGTTTGTTACACGCTCGGCACGGCCGCCACTGGCTGTGGCAACGTGAACGTTCCTTCTGCCGGCGTTGCCAGTGTTCCCGAACCCGGGACCATCGCGCTCCTCGGCGCTGGCTTGGCGGGCTTGGCCCTGCTTCGCCGCCGTTCCGCGTAGTCTTCGGTTCATTGCAATACTACCCCGGCCGGGGCGCCTCTTTCGGGAGGAGCCCCGGCCTTGTTTTGTTCTTTGGCGGCGGTGCGGAACCAGAGTGGGGGTTCTGCCTATCGCTGCTCAGTTTCAATGGAGCACTCTTCCGGCTGCGCCCCTCGGTTTGATACTTCTTCAGCAATCCCGAAAGCCGCGCCACGATTTCGGGCCGCCGCCGGTACAGATTCACCCGTTCCTGTGGATCAACCCGCAAGTTGTACAGTTGCCCGGCTGCATCGGGTTCGGAAACCGGCAACTCCGGCGCGATCTTCGCGTAATTATTGTCGCCCGCGCCCTGATGCATCAGCAGTTTCCAATCCCCCTGCCGAATGGCGAACGACCCGTCGAAGGAGTGGTGCACCGTCGCCTCTCGAATCGGCCGCTTCCCCTTCTTCCCCAGCAGCGCCGGGAGCATGTTGTAGCTGTCTTCGCCCGCATGATTAGGCAGCGCGGCCCCACTCACCGCCGCCGCCGTCGCCATCAAATCGGTCAGGCATAGCGTCTCCGTACTGGTTGCGCCCTTCGGAATCCGCCCCGTCCACCGCGCCACAAACGGCACCCGGTGGCCCCCCTCCCAGTTGTCCCGCTTCAGTCCTCGCAGCGTCCCCGAAGCGTTGTGCCCGAACTCCTGCCGCACCTCGCGCACACAAACTTCCGGCCCGTTGTCGCTCGTGAAGATGATGATCGTGTCCTCGCCAAGCCCCAGGCGATCGACAGTCTTTACCAACTCGCCAACTACCCAGTCGGCTTCCATCACGAAGTCGCCATACAGCCCCACGCCGCTCTTTCCCCGGAACTCCTTCGCCGGCAGAATCGGCATATGCGCCGCGCTCATCGCGTGATACAGGAAAAACGGCTGTTCACGATGCGCCTTCGCATGTTCTTCCAGGAACCGCACCGACACATCTTTCAACGTGACATCCACGGTCGTCAGATCGAAGCCAGGGGACCTCATCCCTGCCCGGTACTCGGTCATCGGCTGATCTTTTTCATAGTTTCCACCCGGCTCGGCGATGGTCGGCAGCCCCACGGTGGCGCGATTCTCGATGTATGAATACAGGTAGTCCGTCGTCGGGCACGCCGCATTGCCAAAGAAATAGTCAAACCCGCAATCAACGGCACCGCCCGTAATCGGCTTCGAAAAATCGATCTGGGC
>CANIFK010000009.1 GCA_947466555.1 Acidobacteriota bacterium
GTAAAGTTGTCCGGTGTGTCGAACGCCACGCGGTGCCAACCGTTTGGCGTCTCACTCTCCACAGCGTACAGTCCGTAAAGGGGCGGACGCGGTTTGGGCGCCGCATACTTCTTGTACGCACTCACGCCGTTGGAGATCACCCCCACAACAAACACGAGCGTCCAGACACCGCGTGACGCCCAAAGGGGCCAACCGGTCCTAAACGCGGGGAACCGAAAATCCGCCGGCTCAGCCGTGCGGTTCAGCAGAAACACATTCACCAGCCGATGAAAGTCGGGAGCCAACAGAAAGGCCGACATCAGAAGGTAGTGCGTCGAATGGAGCTTTACCGGAATGTCGTAACAGTAGTTGAGCGCGACAACATTGGTCATGACTCCAAAGGTCACCAGCGCGCCCAAAGCCGTTGTTCTTCGAAAGAAGAGTAATAAGCCACCGGTAACCTCCGCCAAGCCGCTGAAAACTGTGTAAGCAGCGGATGCTCCCATGAAACTCCAAACAACACCCATCGGGGAAAAGGTGCCGTACTCCTGTCCCAGCCGGCTCAGCGAGTTCTCGGGAAATTGGCTCAGGAATACCTTCGAATAGCCATAGCCCATCAACATCCCCGCCAAAAAATAGCGAATCATCAGCCGTAGCCAGCTATGCAGCATTACATACTGATCGCGCCGCCGGTCCAGCATCGACCAGATTGCCGTTCCGCACAACGCAGCCACGAAGGACAGAGACACGTGAACATAGTCCAGCGTCGTATCGCCGCTGCCGGTTTACCTGTAGGTCGCCGCCTCCGCGCTGACATGAAACAACCGCGTTGCCACCATCGGCGCCACCGGCTTCCAGATAGGAGAAAGCCACAACACCCAGTACAAACAAAAGAACCGGAACACGATCCGGTGCAACAAACTCCAAGCGGGAAACCCGGGAGTTACTATCTCATCAGCGCTGTCAGTCACGGTGCGGCAAGTCTATCATGGCCCCCGGAGGAGATAGGAGTAACTACTTCGCCGCCGGCGCGATCCCCAGGTCCTTCTTCAACTGCTCCACAATCTTCCGTGCCTGCCCCACCATTTCCTTCGTCGCGCTGTTCTTGGGCTGCCGGTTCATGGACCACAGCAGATTCTGCGACTTCCGCTCCACCAGGAAAATCGTCCCCTTGCCGCGCCCCATCGTCGACCCGCCCACCCGCTGCATCGGCGATTGCGTCAACCCGACGTCTTCCTTCTTCTCGTCCTTCTCTTCCTTCTTCACTTCCGGCTTCGGGGGCGGCGGATACAACTCGGCGTACTTCTTCTCAAACCCCTCGCCCAACGAATCGGTGAACAGCGCATCCGCCTTCTGCGGGTCCGTGGTCACCGTGTACACCCCGCTCTTGGTCAACTCGCTTGCCAGCAACTGGTCCAGCCCGCTGCCCATCCGAAGAATGTAGACGGACTTCACGTTCCGAGCCTCCGGATCCATGGCCAACAGCGCCGACACGGCAAACACGAACAGAAGGAATGCTTTTCTCACACCCTCATCATACCCATACTAGTAGCAGGGAATTGAAATGTGGACCCGCCGTCAATTCATCGCCGCCGCCGCGACGCTCTCCGCCCAGACCTCTCGCCCTAATCTCGTCATCTTCCTTGCAGACGATCTCGGCTGGCGTGACGTCGGCTTCCACGGCGGCCGCACCGCCACTCCGAACATCGATCGCATCGCCAAAGAGGGCGTCGAACTCGCCCGCTGCTACGCCTTTCCCTTCTGCTCCCCTACGCGGGCCGCCCTGCTTACCGGCCGCATGCCGATCCGTTATGGCATGGTCTACACCGTCATCCGCCCCTGGTCATCGTACGGCCTCCCCGTCGATGAACATCTTCTGCCGGAAACCTTGAAAGCCGCCGGCTATCAAACCGCCTGCATCGGCAAGTGGCATCTCGGCCACGCCCACCGCCGGCTGCTGCCCAACGCCCGCGGGTTCGACCACTTCTACGGCCACGTCAACGCCGATATCCACTACTTCACCCACCTCCACATGGGCGGTTTGGACTGGCAGCGGAACGGCAAGAGCGTCGACGAAGAGGGGTATTCCACCAACCTGCTCGCCAACGAAGCCAGCAACTGGCTTCGCCAGCGGGATAAGGCCCGGCCCTTCTTCCTCTACCTGCCCTTCAACGCGATTCACACTCCGCTCTCCGCGCCGGACGAGGTGATGGTGAAACATCGCCAACTGGAGCACCCGAAGCTCCGGATGCTGGCCGGCGCGATTGATGCCATGGACACGGCCATCGGCCAGGTCCTCGCGACGCTGGACCAGGAGTCCGTAACGAACAACACCATCGTCCTGTTCTTGAGCGACAACGGCGGCGCCCCCGCCCAGGGCAGCGAAAACACGCCCCTCCGTGGCGGGAAGGGAACAACGTACGAAGGCGGCATCCACGTCCCCGCCGCCATCCGCTACCCCGGCCGCCTTCCGGCCGGAACCAAGTCGCAACAGGTCATCACCGTCACCGATCTATTTCCAACGCTCGCCGCGGCCCTCGGGCTTTCTCCGCAAGGGAAGAAGCCCGTCGATGGCCAAAACCTGTGGCCGCAAATCAGCGAAGGCAAGGCCGTGCCCCGCGAGCCCCTTTTCTTCGCCGTCAAATCCAACGAGCGGGCCGACTTCCGCTACGCCGTCCTGCACGGCGAATGGAAGCTGATCCGAACCATTGAGGAAGGCCGCCCGGGCCACGCCGAGTACCTCTTCCACCTTCCCACCGACCCCGCGGAAGCCAAGGACGTCCGCGACGCCCATCCCGCCGAGGCCCGCGATCTGGCCCAGGCGCTGGACCAATGGCTGACCCTGCATCCCGACGGCGACATCCAGTCCAGCACCCGCCCGCACCCCGGCTGGATCCCGCCGAAAGACTACACCCTGGCCACCCGCCCCGACTAGGCTGCCCCGCGGCAGCGGATGTCAGTACGACTTGGCGATGACGACGCGCTGGGCGACTTCTTCACCGGTGATGATGCACTTGCCGGGGCCGTCGTATTCATCGACCAACGGGATGTTGCGAACGCTGGCGCGGAATTCCTTGATGGCGGCGTCGTTGGCGGGATCGTCCTTGAGGTGAGCCATGACGAACTTGCCGCCGCCCTTTTCGGCGGTGACGTCGTCGAGAATTTCGCGGACTTCGCCGAGGGAGTTGGCGACGACGGTGTTATCGGCGAGGCGCTGTTTGGCCTTGGCAAACATGTCGCGCTGCATGGCTTCGAGAGTTTCGGCGACCTTGGCGGCGAGTTCGGTTTGGGGAATGATTTCCTTGGTCCCGGAGTCGCGACGCTTGATGACGATGTTGCCGGCGGCGACATCGCGGGGCCCGAGTTCGAGAACGATCGGCACGCCGCGGCGTTCCCAGTGGAAGAACTTCGCGCCGGGGGAGTGGCCTTCGCGGGTGTCGATGTGGGCACCGACTTCCTTGGCGAGTTTGGCGGCCGCTTCCATGACGATGGCTTTTTCGTCGTCCTTGCGGAAGATGGGGACGATGACCACTTTGCGGTGGGCCATTTTTGGGGGAAGGACGAGGCCCTTGTCATCGGAGTGCGTCATGATGAGGCCGCCGATGAGACGGGTGGAGACGCCCCAGGAGGTTTGCCAAACGTAGTCGAGCTTGCCTTCCTTGCTTTGGAATTGAACGTCGAAGGCTTTGCCGAAGTTCTGGCCGAGGTCGTGGCTGGTGCCGGCCTGGAGGGCGAGGCCGTTCTGCATCATGGATTCGATGGAGTAGCTGCGGAGGGCGCCGGCGAACTTTTCGGCGCGGGTTTTGACACCTTTGACGACCGGCATGGCCATGACGTCTTCGGCCACTTCGGCGTAGACGTCGAGCATGCGGATGACCTCTTCCAACGCTTCTTCATGCGTGGAGTGGGCGGTGTGGCCTTCCTGCCAGAGGAACTCCGTGGTGCGGAGGAACATGCGCGTGCGCAGTTCCCAGCGGATGACGTTGGCCCACTGGTTGATGAGCATGGGCAGATCCCGATGGCTTTGGATCCACTTGGCGAAGAAGTGGCCGACGATGGTTTCCGAGGTGGGGCGGATGACGTAGGGCTCTTCGAGCTTCTTACCGCCGGCGACGGTGACCACGGCGAGTTCGGGCGAGAAGCCTTCGACGTGTTCGGCCTCCTTCTTCAGGAAGCTCTCCGGAATGAGCAGCGGCAGGTAGACGTTCTGGTGGCCGGTGGCTTTGAAGCGGGTGTCGAGTTCGCGCTGGAGCACTTCCCATACGGCATAGCCGTTGGGCTTGATGACCATGCAGCCTTTGACGATTTCGGCCGGCTCGGCCATGTCGCCTTGGATGACGACGTCTTGATACCAGGTGGCGAAGTCTTTTTCGCGGGGAGTGATGGGTGATTCGGCCATGATGCTGCTAAGTTCTCATGGTACCGCGAGGCGGGGCTGGTTCGACAAAACGCGGCGGGCAGCGAGGATGGCGGTGGCGAGGAGGACGGCGCCGGCGAGGAGCATGGGGAGCGGCCAAGGGCCGAGCTGTTCGAGAGCCTGGGGCGGCGTGGGCTGGGGATGGGCGAGCATGAGGACGAAGGCGATGGCGTTATTGAACGCATGGGTGAACACGCCGGGCCAGATGGAGCCGGTGCGGAGGAAGAGCCAGCCAAGCAGGAAGCCGACGGCGAACATGCCGGGGAGGCGGATGGGGAAGATATGAGATAGGGCGAAGAGCGCAGCGGCGGCGACGACGGCGCGCGTCAGACCGTAGCGAGGCGCGAAGCCCCGGAGAAGGATGGCGCGGAAGACAAGCTCCTCCGTGAGGGGGGCGGCGATGACGATTAGCAGGAAGGCGCCGAAGGGGGATTGGGCCATGCCGAAATCGAGTTTGGGATCGAGGAACGGAAAGCGCACCATGAGCCAGAGTACAAGGGGTGTTTCGACGAGTAACATGCCGACGACGCCCACGGCGAGGATGGGCAGGAGAGCGGGGGTAATTGTGAGCGGTCCGGCGAGGGCGCGAAGGGTAACTGCTGAGCGGCGGCAGTAACTGCGGACGACCCATACGGAAGCGAGTAGCATTCCGGCGAGGAGGGCGAGCGGATGTTCGTGATACTTCTGATCGTTTTTCAGGCCCGCGATGACGAGCGGAAGGACGACGATGGCGGGGATGAATTGGAGTTGGAGGAATATCCAGACGCCCTGCCAGAAGCTGGGATCTGGCGGAGGAGGGACGTAAATGGGAGGCGGTTCCGGAGCGAGTTCACTGACCGGGAGCATGGGCGTGATTATGTCACACGGCGGGGATTCGATTGTCGCTTTTCTGCAATAACTTCGCGGTAACTATCGGCGAGCTTCCTGGTGATGGTGGCCATGTCCCAGTGGGCGATAACATGTTTGCGGGCCTTTTCGGCGAGCGCGGCGGCCTCATCGGGGGCGTTCAGAAGGGCGATTGTCTTGGCGGCGAAATCGGGGGGTGTGTCGGCAAGGGCGCAGGTGTCTCCGTCGTGCTTCGAGAGGCCCTCGGCGCCGATGGTGGTGGAGACGACGGGGATGCCGGCGGCGTAGGCTTCGAGCAGCTTCACGCGCACGCCGCTGCCGGTGAGGATGGGGCAGATGAAGACGGCGTAGCGGGCGAGGGCGTCGCGGACGTCGTCGACGAAGCCGATCATTTCCACGTGGCCGATTTCGGGGAGCGAATGGCGCGGGGGCGGGTCGCTACCGATGATGACGAGGCGCGTTTCCGGCTTGGCTTGAACGATGAGGGGCCACACGTATTGAATGAACCATTCGAGCGCTTCGCGGTTGGGGATGTGGCGGAAGCTGCCGAGGAAGAGGAGGGTATCGGGTTCGCGGTTGGCGGGGTTGAAGCTGTAGCGGCTGGTATCGATGCCGGCGCGGAGGCCGGTCTGCATTTTGGATTTCAGCTCCGGGACAAACTCGAGGAGGTAGTCTTCGTTGGCCTGGCTGCACATCTGGATGCGGTCCATTTGCGGGAGCAGGTTGAGTTCGTAGCGGAGGGCGCGGAGGTATTCGTAGGCCGCTCCGGGGCGGCGCATCCAGGCGTTGTCCTTGGCCAGGGCGCGGCCGATGGATTGGAAGTAGACGTCGTGTTCGAAGAGGACGTTGGCGATTTGGCGGTAGTCTTCGGCGTACTGGCCCATGTTGGTGTAGTCGAGTTGGACGACGTCGACTTTGTGGAGGAGGAGCGTGCGGTGGATGGCCCAGCGAAGATCGTCGTTGGCGAATTCGCGGACGGCGAATGGAGTGAGCGAGCCGAAGCCGCGGGGGCGGCCTTCGAGGCGGACGAGGTATTCGGCCGTCTTGCACTTCTCGGTGAGCTCCTCGTGGGCGGCTTCCTGCCAGTCTTCATCGAGGAGGATGACGAGGTGGACATCGCAGTGCTTTACGAGTTCGAGAAGGGTTTGATAGATGAACACGCCGCCGCCGTGGATGGGCGGGCAGACGGGGTAGGGCGAGAGGAATAGAACAGAGGGGCGTTCTTTTGTTTTGGGGAGTTTTTCGAAGCGGTCCAGGTAGTAGCCGGGGTTGGGGCGGCGGAAGGCTTCGGTGTCGGTGATGGCGGCGAGGTGTTGGGCGCGGGCGCGGCTTTTCAGGGCTTCAGGGAGTTGGAGAAACGCGCGCCAGAGGGCGAGAGGGTTGGCGCGTTCGAACGAATCGCCGAAGAGGACGCTGAGCCAGGCGCCGGCGAGGGCGAAGAAGAAGTGGGACGCCAGGCGGGGCCATTCGTGGATGTTTTTCCAGCAGAAGAGCAGGAAATTTTTCTTGAGGATGGACTGGATGTAGGCTTGCGAGAACTTCTTGCCGATGGTGCCGCGGTGTTCGTGCCAGACGATGCTGCGCGGTTCGTAGAAGACCGTCCAGCCGCGCTTCCAGGCGAGGTAGCCGAGGTCGGTGTCTTCGAGATAGAAGGGCTTGAGGAGTTCGTCGAAGCCACCGAGTTCGGCGAACTTGTGACGATCGAAGGCGCAGGAGCCTCCGCCGCCGTAGAAGCAGGGGAAGGCGGATTGGACCTTGTCATCGATACGGTGGCGGACGCGGAGGCCGCCGTTTTCCCACCAGGCCTGGGTGAGGCCGGTTTCTTCGCGGAGTTTGTTGGGATCGGAGAAGAAGATCTGGCAGGAGACGGCGAAGACGTTTTCGTCGTGGAAGCCTTCGAGGAGGGGCGCGAGGAAATCGGGGGCGACGCGCATGTCGCTGTTGAGGAGGACGACGATGTCGTTTTTGGCAGCGGCGAAACCGCGGTTGGAGCCGCCGCCGAAGCCGTAGTTTTTTTCGAGTTCGAGGACGCGTACCTGGGGGTGGGTGGTTTTTAGGAACTGCACGCTGCCGTCTTCGCTGGCGTTATCGACGACGATGATTTCGTTGGCGGGGTTGTGCTTCGTCGCTTCGATGATGGAGGGGATGTATTTTTCGAGGAGGTCGCGGCCGTTCCAGTTGGGGATGACGATGCTGGCGGCGGTGGTGTTGGGACGGGTGTTTTTGGGGAGTGGCTTTTTGGGGGCGAGGCTGCGGAGGAGGTCGGCCAGAGCGATGACGAGCATCGGCACGCCGATGAGGAACGGCGAGAGGATCAGCAGCGGGAAATTGCGCAGAATGCGCCCGAGCAACGCCATTCGTTATTCGACCTTGGGCCCGAATCCGATGCTGCGGCCGAGGCGGATCCATTTCGATCCGCGGATGGATTCCAGTTGTTGCTTGAGATTTTCGACTTCGGCTTCCAGCGACTGCGCCCATTTGGTGCGCTCTTCGATTGTCGTTTCGGCGGCCTGGAAGAGGGCAAGACATTTGGTGAATTCGGCCTGGCTCGTATCGAGCTGGGCGAGGAGTTCGGTCTCCTTCTTCTGCCCCCATTGGACGGCCGCGTCCTTTTCCTTTTCAAGGCGGGCGAGTTCGGCTTCGTAGCCATCGACGGCGGTTTTCGCGGCGGCCTGTTGCGACTCGATTTCCTGCTGCAGTTCTTCGATGCGCAGGCCGGCGTCTTTCACCTGCTGGTTGAGTTGCAGGGCCCATTCGTTGCGGGCTTTGAGGTCGTTGGTTTGCTGGTCGTGGAGCGTGACGAGTTCGGCGTGTTTTTGTTGGGACTCGTGGAGCCAGATGTCCTTCGTGGCGAGTTCGCCTTCGAGGCGGGCGATGTGTTTTTCGCGCTCGCGGAGAACGTTGGCCGCGGTGGGGACGTAGAGGAACGCGGGAGCTCCGGTCATCATTTGTCCGGCGCAGACGGCGATGAAGAAGTGGGCTTCGTCGACGTTTGCGGCTTCGCCATCGAGGCGCACATCGGCGGACGGGGTGCGGCCATCGGCGATGGGGCGGAAGACGATGCTGTCGGCGTGATTTTCGGTGAACAGGAGCGTATGAGGGAAGTACTGTTCGAGGGCCTGTTTGAACTCTTCGAATTCGAACTCGTGCTCGTGATAGGGGTTGGGACCGGACTGCTGGCGGGTTTCGGCGTAGTAGGCTTTGTTGGGCGTGGAGACGACGAATTGGCCACCGGGAGAGAGCACGCGGCGGGCCTCGGCGATGAGGTGTTCCCAGTCGCTGAGGTGCTCGATGACTTCGAAGGCGACGACGAGGTCGAAGCTGGCATCGGGGAAGGGAAGTTGCGCGGCTCCGGCCTGCTGATATATCAGATTGGGGCGAGTGTAGTGTTCGGTGGCGTAGGCGATGGCATCGGCGCTGATGTCGATGCCGGTGACGGTGGCGGCGGTGTTGGAGAGTTCGGCAGAGCCGTAGCCGGCGCCGCAGCCGACGTCGAGAACGCGCTTGCGACGGGCGAGGCGCGCGGCGAAGGCGTAGCGGGAGAGATGTTCATTCCAGAGGTCGATGTCGACCTGGCCGGGGATCACGCGTTCGCCGGTGAACTCAGAGCTCATGAGCGGCCTCCGGTTGGGCTTGCAGGCGGCTGTTCACTTCGACGCGGCAAGGCAGGTGCAGGTAGCCGTAGACCTGGCCTTCGCTGTGGCCCATTTGGAGAGTGAGTGCGTTGTCGATCCAATCGCACATTTTATACTCGGTGAGGTTGCCGTCGGCGATGGCGGGGGAAAAGGAAAACGACGCGGGGTAGAGTTCGGGAAGTGTGAGGTGGAAGTCGACGGTGACAGTGTCGCCGGGCCACATTTCGCTGAGCTGGTGGCCTTCGCGAAGCGTGTTGGTGCCGGCGAAATCGACGCCAAGATGATTGCGGAGCATGAAGCCGATATTGGGGTTGAGGATGGGTTCGCTGGCGCGGGCGCTGATGCGGAGGACGATCTTGCTGGCGGGTTCGAGGAGGTGCAGCGGGCGGCCGTCGGGATCGGTGGCTTGGATGCCGATGATTTGGGCGCGGGCGTCGCCGTAGCGGTGATCGATGTTGGGGATGCCTGTGACGAGTTCGGGGGCTTGCGTGGCGGCGGTGGGTTGGGCGGTTGAGTTTTCGGCGCGGGCGAGGCCGAGGAATTGGGAATCCTTTTCGACCATGTAGGCGAGGTATTTGGAGATGACGAGTTCGGTTTCGCCGAGTTCGCGGACGCGGCCGTTGTCGAGCCACATGGCGCGGTCTCCGATGGCTTTGACGTCGCCGATGGCGTGGGAGACGAAGAGGATCGTGACGCCTTTGGCGCGGAGTTCGTGCACCTTCCGCATGCAGCGCTGACGGAAATAGATGTCGCCGACGGCGAGGGCTTCGTCGACCAGGAGCACCTGGGGGTCGACGTGGATGGCGACGGAAAAGGCGAGGCGGACGGTCATCCCGCTGGAATAGGTTTTGACGGGCTGGTTGATGAAGTCGCCGATTTCGGCGAAGGCTTCAATTTCCGGGTAGCGCGCGTCGATCTCGGCGGTGGTGAGGCCGAGGATGGCGGCGTTGAGGTAGACGTTTTCGCGGCCGGTGAATTCGGGGTTGAAACCGGAACCGAGTTCGAGGAGTGCGGCGACGCGGCCGTTGGTTTGGGCGGTGCCAGTTGTGGGCTGCAGAATGCCTGCGACGATTTGAAGAAGGGTGCTTTTTCCGGAGCCGTTTTCACCGATGATGCAGAAGGTTTCGCCGCGTTTCACATCGAAGGAAACTTCACGGAGGGCCCAGAAGTCGCGGTGGTAGGAGACGCGATTGAGCGTTAGAAGTTCTTTGAGGCGATCGCTGGGAGCATCGTAGATGGGATAGCTCTTGGAGACGTCCGTGAAGTGGATAACCGGTGGTGTGGATGGGGTGGGCAAGTGAGTGAGAAGTGAATGCTATATAGCAGCAGGCATTGACATGATTGCAAGTTGTTGTTTATTCTGGACTTGTTGCCGGTGTAGCTCAGGTGGTTAGAGCGGCGGTCTCATAATCCGCAGGTCGTAGGTTCGAGTCCTACCGCCGGCACCAAACTTAGACGTTAGGGTGCCTCGCCCACGATGACCGAATAGATTCGATCCAGGTCATCATTCGAGTAGTAGTCAATTTCGATCCGCCCCTTACCGGGTGCGCGTTCGATAATTCTGACTTTTGTACCGAGGGAGTTTTCGAGCTCGCGGATTGCGGCTTTGACGTTCGGATCGACTTCGGGTTCGGCCTGCTTTTTGGGGTCGCGGACCTGCGTCATTTTCTGGACGAGCTGTTCGACTTGGCGAACGCTCATTCCCTGAGCCGCAGCTTTCTCGGCGACTTCCCGTTGAAGGTCGTCTTCAGAGAGGGCCAGGATTGCTTTGGCGTGACCCATCGAGAGGCGGCGCTCGGCCAGCATAATTTGCACATCTCCGGGGAGGCGAAGCAGCCGGAGCATGTTCGTGATGGTCGACCGATCCTTGCCAGTTCGCTGTCCGATTTCCTCGTGGCTGAGGCCAAGTTCAACCGCGAGTTTTTCGAAGGCGATTGCGATTTCGATCGGGTTGAGATCTTCGCGCTGGATGTTTTCGATCAGCGCGACTTCCATCACCTTGGCGTCGGAGAGTTCCTGAACAACTACGGGAACTTCAGCCAAGCCGGCCAACTTTGCGGCGCGCCAGCGACGTTCGCCAGCGATTAGGTGGAACGTCTCTCCGATCTTTCGGACAATCAGGGGCTGGATGATGCCATTGGCCTTGATGGATTGGGAAAGTTCGGCGAGTTTGGCCGCGTCGAAGACGGAGCGCGGCTGCGTGGGATTCGGCTCGATTGCGTGAATCGGCAGTTTGTTGATCGGTATTTCAACCACCGGAGCGGGCGGCGGCGGCGGTGCGGCAGCCACAGCAGGGGTAGCAGGGCGGCCAGGGAGAAGAGAGGAGAGTCCCTTACCCAGCGCTTTGCGCGGATTCTCTGGCGCGTTGCTCATTCTGAATGATCTCCTTAGCGAGTTGCAGGTAGCACTCGGCTCCCTTTGATTTCACGTCGTAAAGCAGGACAGGTTTGCCGTGGCTGGGTGCTTCAGCCAGGCGCACATTGCGTGGGATAACAGTCTTGAACACTTCGTCCTGGAAGAACTCTTTTAGGTCCTGTGCCACCTGGCGAGTGAGATTCGTTCTGTCGTCGAACATGGTCAGCAGGATCCCTTCCGTTTTAAGGTCGTGCTGGAAGGACTCTTTGATGCGTTCGACGGTATCCATCAGCTGCGAAATACCTTCGAGTGCGAAGAACTCGCACTGAATCGGGATCAGCACCGAGTCCGCAGCGACAAGTGCGTTTAGAGTTAGAAGGTCAAGAGCCGGCGGGCAATCGATCAGAATGTACCCGTACTGATCGCGTATTGGGGCCAGGCCGGCTTTCAGGCTTGCCTCGCGATGCTCCATCTGGATCAACTCTACGTTGATACCAACGAGTGAACGGTCACCCGGCAGAAGATCTAACCCTTCACATTCCGTCCTGACAACCGCCTCTGCTGCCGTCTTCTCCCCGGTTAGGACGTGATACAGACTCGCGTTCTCTGGATCCTTCCCTACGCCGAGACCGGTTGTGGAGTTTCCCTGCGGGTCGGCATCCACCAACAGCACCTTAAACTCATTCGCCGCTAGCGAGGCCGCTAGGTTGATGGCGGTGGTAGTTTTCCCTACGCCGCCCTTTTGATTCGCTATCGCTATGATTTTGGCCAAGCGTTGTATCCCTTTCACGATGCTATCACGGGAGTTTTAGAATCCGGCTCCAATGTGATGTTCCACGTGGAACACTTCCCGAAACATGTTCCACGTGGAACATTGAGTGTTCCAAAAGTCTGAGCGAAGTGCGCCGGATGTTCCACGTGGAACACCTAGTCGCCCTTTGAGAGATAGATATCGAGAATCGCAATCGCCGCAGGGGTGATACCGGGAATCCTGGCGGCTTGGCCGAGAGTAGCCGGACGAACGCGCGCGAGCTTCTCTGACACCTCCCGTGAAAGACCCGGGATCCCGGAATAGCTGAGCGTATCGGGAAGAGCCCGCCTCTCAGACTCCTTCAAACGAGAAATCTGCCGATCTTGCTGGGACAAATAGCCCCCATACTTGATCGCCGTCTCAACCGTCTCAACAAGTCCCCGCTCAGGCTCTCCACCAATGGCGGCTTCCATATGCGCCTGAATCATCGACAACCGCGCCTCGGGGCGCCGCAGCCAGACGGACAACAACGGCCGATCATCAACCGACATTCCCACTCCAGGGAAATCAGAAGGATTCAAACGCGTCCCGGCGAGCCAACGCTCCAACCGAGCCTTCTGCTCTTGCTTCCGCTCATAACGCGCCCATCGATCCGCAGCTACCAATCCCAGCCTACGCCCCAGTGGCGTCAATCGTTCGTCGGCGTTATCTATCCGAAGGTGCAACCTATGTTCAGCCCGCGAAGTGAACATCCGATACGGTTCATCCGCACCCTTCGTAATCAAGTCATCAACCAAGATCCCGGCGTACCCCTCAGACCGCGGAATCGAGAACGGAGCCCCGCCGCCGACCTTGCACGCCGCGCTGAGTCCCGCAATAAGCCCCTGGCACCCGGCCTCCTCATATCCAGAGGTCCCGTTGATCTGCCCGGCCAAAAACAGACCTTCCACTTTCTTCACTTCCAAACTATGATCCAACTCCCGCGGATCGATCGCATCATACTCAATCGCATACCCGGGACGAATCATCTCCGCGTCTTCCAACCCGGGCACCGACGCGATCATCGCCGTCTGCACATCCACCGGCATACTCGTCGACATCCCGTTCACGTACACCTCGTACGTATCCAACCCCTCGGGCTCCAGGAAGATCTGGTGCCGAGTCTTGTCCGGGAACTTCACCACCTTGTCTTCGATCGAAGGGCAGTATCGCGGGCCAATGCCCTCAATATCCCCGCTATACAATGGCGACCGTCCGATGTTCTCCCGCAATACCCGGTGTGTCTCTTCAGAAGTAAATGCTATATAGCACTTAATCTGCTCCCGCTCAATCTTCCCCGTCATGAACGAAAACGGAGTCGGTACCGCGTCCCCAGGCTGCGGCTCAAACCGCGACCAATCCAACGACCGCCCATCCAACCGCGGCGGCGTACCCGTCTTCAACCGCGTCCAATTCAGATCCAACTGCCGCAACTGGTCTCCCAGCAAATTCGACGGCGCTTCCCCATTACGCCCACAGTTGTACTTGCTCTCGCCCACGTGCGCCAACCCATTCAAAAACGTTCCCGTCGTAATCACCACCGCGCCACAGGACACCTGCCGCCCATCCCGCAACAACACCCCTCGAATCCGACGACGCCCACCCGGAACAGCGGGAGGGTCGATAACTAACTCCGCCACTTCCGCCTGCAGGATCCGCAAGTTCGGCTCCTGCTCCAAAACCTCGCGCATTCGAATCCGATACTGTTTCTTGTCGCACTGCGCCCGCGGCGACCACACCGCAGGCCCGCGACTCGTGTTCAGCAATCGAAACTGAATCCCAACGGCGTCAGCCACCTCGCCCATCACCCCACCGAGCGCATCAATCTCGCGAACCAGATGACCCTTCGCAATCCCACCGATCGCCGGATTGCAGGACATCTGGGCGATGAGGTCGATATTCATCGTGATCATCGCCGACTTCAATCCCAACCGCGCACACGCCCGCGCCGCCTCACAGCCGGCATGACCGGCGCCAATTACGACAACATCATATTGCAAAGCCAAAATAGAGCCTGTTCTATTCTAACTGGAGGAGATTTTTTCGTTGAACGTACTAGTCATCGGATCCGGCGGCCGTGAACACGCCCTTGCTTGGCGCCTGGCACAGAGCCCAACCGTGAAGAAGGTCTACGCCGCTACAGGTAACCCAGGCATCGCCCAGTCTGCCACCTGCCTCTCCGGCAACAACTACCTCCAACTCGCAGCTGACCACGGCATCGACCTCACCGTCGTCGGCCCCGAGGCCCCGCTGATCGACGGCGTCGTCGACCAGTTCCGCCAAGCCGGCCGCCCCATCTTCGGCCCAGTCCAAGCCGCCGCTCAACTCGAAGGCAGCAAGATCTTCTCCAAGAACTTCTTCGCCCGTCACAACATCCCCACCGCACGCTTCCACACCGCGACCAATGAAGCCGACGCCCTGAAAGCCCTCGAAGATTTCGAAGCACCCGTCGTCCTCAAAGCTGACGGCCTAGCCGCCGGCAAAGGTGTCGTCATCGCCCAAACCATGGAAGAAGCCCGGGCCACCGTGAAACAGTTCATGGCCGGAGAACTCGTCGGTGCCGCCGGCCAGCGCCTGGTCATTGAAGAATTCCTCGTCGGCGAAGAAGTCAGCTTTATCGCCCTCTCCGACGGCACGACTATCCTCCCGCTCCTGCCCTCCCAGGATCACAAGAATATCTTCGACAACGACCAGGGCCCCAACACCGGTGGCATGGGCGCCTACGTCGATGAGCGAATCCTCACCAACGAACAAACCCAAACGCTCATGGAAACAGTCATGCGCCCCGCCATCGAAGGCATGCGCAAAGAAGGGTCCCCGTTCACCGGATTCCTCTACGCCGGATTGATGATGACGGCCAACGGCCCCAAGACCCTCGAATTCAACGTCCGCATGGGCGACCCCGAAACGCAGCCGATCATGTACCGCCTCCGGTCGGACCTCGCCCAGGTCCTCTACAATGGCGCCACCGGGAAACTCCACAACTCAACCCTCGAATGGTCCCCCGACCCCTCGGTCGCCATCGTCCTCGCCGCCGCCGGCTACCCCGGCAAACCCACCACTGGCGACGTCATCACCGGCATCGACGCCGCTGAGGCCACCGGCGCCAAAGTCTTCCACGCCGGAACAAAGACCAACGAAAACGGCCAACTCCTGTCTAATGGCGGCCGAGTCCTCGCCGTCACTGCCTCCGCGCCGACGCTGCCCCAAGCCATTGAAAGCGCTTACAGAGCTGCCGCCCCCATCCACTTTGCCGGCATGCAATTCCGAAAAGACATCGGCACAAAGGGGCTGAAGCGCTGGTAGAATGAGGAAGGTTTTGGGGACGTAGCTCAGTATGGATAGAGCGGTCGCCTCCTAAGCGACAGGTCGGCAGTTCGACTCTGCCCGTCCCTACCACCTCTCCCTGGAAGAATATAACGTGACCCCACAACCCGGCGGCGAAGTCACCCAACTCCTCTCCGATGCCCGCCAAGGCGCACCCGGAGCACACGATCAGCTATTCTCGATCGTCTATACAGAACTCCGCCGCATCGCCGCCAATTACATGCGGCGTGAACGCGCCGATCACACGTTGCAAGCAACGGCCCTCGTCCACGAAGCCTACATGCAACTGGTCGATCAAACGCGCGTCAACTGGCAAAGCCGCGCCCACTTCTTCGGTGTCGCCGCACAACTAATGCGCCGCATTCTCGTCGACCACGCCCGCAACCAGGGAGCGCAAAAACGCGGCGGCAACGCACAGGTCCTCTCAATCGAAGACAACATCGGCATAGCCTCCATCCCCGAAGTCGCCTTTGACGAATTGGACGAAGCGCTCAATCGCCTCCAAGCCCTCGATCCAGATCAGGCCAAACTTGTCGAACTCCGTTTCTTCGGCGGCCTGACTGTCGAAGAAGCTGCGGAAGTCATGGGCATCTCCACGGCCACCGTCGAACGGGAATGGCGCATGGCCCGTGCCTGGCTGCATCACCAGCTCACTGCGGACCGCCCGAAAAATACTTGATGCCATTTCGTCCGGGAATACGCGCTACTTAGTGACGAGGAATTGAAGGAAAGTTCCCGCAGACAATCGGAGGCGGCGGGGCGAGCAAACGCCCGCCCCGCCTTCCTGGAAAACCCGTGACTCCTGAGCGCTACCAACAGGTAAAATCCGCCTTCCGGCTCGCCCTGGAATACCCGCCAGACCAACGCGAATCATTCCTGCGATCCCACTTCACTACCGACGCAGAACTGATCGCGCAAACCCTGTCGCTAATTGATACGGACGCCCTCCCCACCACGTCCCTCGATCGCCCAGCCGTCGGTACCCAATTCCGCCTTCGCACCGTATCGATGTCGTATACCGCCACTCGCCCCTGATTTGCGGCATACTAACTTCGCGGACCACACGTGACTCCCGAACGATATAGCCAGGTGAAAAGCCTGTTCCAACTTGTCCTGGAACAACCCCTCCCGCAACGTCCAGCGTTTCTCGAACGCGCCTGTGGAGCGGACCGTGAACTCTACGCCCAGGTCCGCGAACTCCTCCAATCCGATTCGACCTCCGAAAACTTCCTCGAAAAACCAGCCGTCACACCGCTGTCCAAAGTCCTCGCCGATGCTGCCGCCGAAATGCAGGAACCGATGCCCAAGCAAATCGGTCCTTACGCAATTCAAAAACTCCTCGGAAGCGGCGGCATGGGTGCCGTCTATCTCGCCTCACGCGCCGACAAAACCTACAACAAACTCGTAGCCATAAAAGTAATCCACAAAGGCATCGAATCCGACCGAATCATCCAACGCTTCCGTCGCGAACGCCAAATCGTAGCATCCCTCGACCACCCCAACATCGCCCGCCTCCTCGACGGTGGCGCCACCGACGACGGTCGCCCATACATCGTCATGGAATACGTCGAAGGCGTCGGCATCGATACCTGGTGCGACCAAAGGAAACTCAAAACCAACCAACGGCTCCAACTCTTCCTCCAAGTCTGCGAAGCTCTCCACTACGCCCACCAGAACCTCGTAATCCATCGCGACATCAAACCTGGCAACATCCTTGTCCGTCCGGACGGGACCGTCAAACTACTCGACTTCGGCATCGCCAAACTGATGACCCCGGAACCCGGCTCCGCCGTCGTCGACAAAACGGCGACGTCGATGCGCCTGATGACACCGCAATACGCCAGCCCCGAACAGATCAAGGGCGAACCGGTCACCACCGCAAGCGACGTCTATCTCCTCGGAATCGTTCTCTACGAAATATTGACCGGACATCGTCCCTACCAAGTAAGCGACGATGCACCGCTCGAAGCCATTCGCGCCTTCGCGCAAGGCGAACCCCAACCACCCAGCCAAGCCATTTTCCGGACTACGGAACGCCAACTCCCCGACGGTCGCCGCCACGTGACCCGCAACGCCATCCTTGTCAGTCAGAATCGCGACGGAAACCCAGGACTCCTCACCCAAAACCTGAAAGGCGAGATCGACGCCATTCTCCTCCGCGCCCTCCGCCGCGATCCCAAACACCGCTACCAATCCACCGCGCAATTCGCCGACGACCTTCGCAACCATCTCAATCACCAACCCGTCTCCGCCCTCCCCGACAACACCGCCTACCGCGTTCGCCTTTTCCTACGCCGCAATCTGGCGGCCACTCTCGCCGCCGCGGCCACATTCTCGCTCCTGATCATCTTCGCCGTATTCGCACTGTGGCAAGCCTACCGCGCCCGTACCGAACATCAACGCGCCGAAGCCCGCTTCACCGAAGTCCGCAAACTGTCCAACGCCATTCTGTTTGACGTCCAGGACGCGCTTGCCCCCCTACCAGGCACCACACCCGCCCGACGCCTCCTCGTCAATAAGGCGCTCGACTACCTCGGTACCCTTTCCAAAGAACCTGCCAACGATACGACCTTGCAACGGGACCTCGCCGCCGGCTACCTCCGCGTCGGCAACCTCCAAGGAAACCCCAACTTCCCAAATCTCGGAGACACGGCAGGCGCCTTCAACAGCTACCGCAACGCCCAAAATCTACTCCAAGCCGCAACCACCCGCGAACCGAAGAACGCCCAAATAATCAACGATCTCGCCACCGCCAACGAAGCCGTTGCCGACATGCTTACCCTCAATGGCGACTCCACCGGCGCCATCCAGTCCCTCCGCGCCGCCGTCCAACATCGCGAAACCGCCGGCGCCACCGCGGAAACGAAAGCATCGACGTATCACAAACTCGCCATCGCCCTCTCCGCCACTAGCGCTACCGGCGAAGCCGAGGCCCTGTCCCGAAAAGCGCACCAAATGGCGATGACCCTCAACGGACCTGGTGCCCAGCGGCAACTCGCCAACAGCCACACCCGGTTGGCCACCGTACTCCAGCACATCGGAAATCGCCCCGCGGCGGCCGACTCCTACAGGACGGCCATCGGAATCTACGAACAACTCGCCGCCGCCACCCCTCTCGCGCCCCAGCCAAAGCGAGAACTATCTCTCGCCCTTGAAGATCTGGCCGAGCTGGAAACTCAATCCGGCAACCTCTCCGCCGCCGCGCCACTCCATAATCGTTCCCTACAACTACGCCGGGAACTCGCCGTCACCGACTCCCAAAATCTACAGGCCCGCCGGGACCTCGCCTACGCCTTCCTCAAGCAAGGCTCCACCGAAGACGCCATCGAATCCTTCCGCCAACTGATCACGCTCGACCCCGCCAATATCCTCGCGCGTCGCGATCTCGCGCTCGCCTGGCAACTCCAAGGAAACGCCCACGCCAAAGCGGGAAAGACCGACCCAGCGCTCAAGAGCTACCGCGAGTTCCTCCAATCCACCCGAGACTGGATCCAACGCGACCCCGCCAACCCCTACGCAAATCAACTCCTCGCCATTGCTCAACTAAAGCTTGCCGAAGTCCAGGATCACGAAACCGCCGTCAAAAGCGTTCGCGCAGCCATCCAAATCATCGACTCGCTCCTGGAAAAGGAGCCCGAAAACACCCTGTTCCGACGCGACCGCGCCTACGCCCAGTGGATGCTCGGTCACACACTGGCCAGTACCGCCAGCCAACCGGCAGCATGGAAATCAGCCGAAGCCGAACTCCAACGTGCCCGCACGCTCTTTAGTGAGATCGCTAATCGCAACCAACTCACCGCCGAAGATCGCGAACTACCCAAAACCATCGGCGACCGAATCACGGCATGCCGTCAGGCAGGCGGCTACTAACCGTTCGAGACTCCGCTCGCCTTCGCTTCTTTCGCTCGATCCTCGCGACCCATCGGCCGACGTTGCGTCAACCCAAGCGCCAGTCGAACGTCTGTATAAATCTGCGCTGCCAACGTCGCGTGCTGCGCCAAACGCTCCAGAACCTCAAACCGATTCCGACCAATCACCTGGCCGTCATAAACGAAGCCGCCCTTACCACTCTCAATCACCCCTGCCTCAACACCCCTGTCCAAAAGTTCCGCCTCCCGCACGACACCCACTCCACCGGCAAAATCAAACTCCGTCTGCCGCGGCCGAGCCAACTGATTCTTAACCACCCGCAACTGGACACGCGTCCCGCTCCGAAGCTGCGCCCTTTCCCGCAAATCCGCTCGAACCGAGGCGTGCAACTTCAACGCCCAACCACCCGCACTCGTCTCCGAATAGCCAAACCCTTGATAGCTCCGAACCTGATTCAGAAACACAACACACGCCGGACTCCCCTGCAACGCCCGCGCCAGCCGGCGCAAACCACTCGCCAATAACTCACATTGCGCAAAGGGCGTCGCCTCTCCCAAGGCAGCCTCGCGCTCCTCCGGCGGAACCAGTGCCGCCGCGGAGTCCACAACAATCAAATCGACAGCCTTACAACCCGCCAACTTCTCCAAAATCCGAAACGCCTGCTGCCCATCCTCAGCCCGCGCCAACAGCAACGCATCCAAATCCACACCCATCTGCGCCGCATACCCAGGATCAAACGAACGTTCGACATCAACAAACGCCCCCGTCTCCCCTTCCCGTTGTACCGCCGCCACCGCCTGCAATCCCAACGTCGTCTTCCCCACCCCCGGTGGCCCAAACAACTCAACAATCCTGCCCCGTGGCAAACCGCCCACACCCAACGCCGCATCAACGGTGACCGACCCGCTCGGCAAAATCCCCTGCAAGTCGCGTCGCCGCAAACCAAAGCGAACCGTCTTTTCCAACTCAGCGGAATACCGGCTGTCGAACCGGGTTTCCTGCCGATCCTCGGGCATTAAAGGAAGCGCCAACTGTGAGGGGGACATAACGCCCTCAGTGTGCCCCAGAACGGGACGCATGTCCCCTCGGATTGTCCGGAGTGTTAGCTGAGCCGGCCCTCAGGAAACTCCTGCAAACGTACTGGTTTAAGGTCCCGCATAAGGAGGTGGACGCACAACAAAGCCGTCAAATGGAACACGCCGAAGGTAAGGAAAATCGGCTTGTACCCAATCACGGGGATCAACACACCCGGCAACCAGGTGGCAAACATCAC
>CANIFK010000010.1 GCA_947466555.1 Acidobacteriota bacterium
ATCCACCTCTTCGAACCCGCCCGCTTCCCCTACCATCCGGCGGCCACCTATCAGCCGGCCGCCGAACCGCTCGCCCAATACGCCCCCTTCGCCGCCAGCGTGCTCAGCCACTCCATCATCGTCCACCCGGAGCCGTATCAGGACGATCACCGCTACCTGGAATACTGCTTTGAAAACGAGCCGCGCAAAGGCTTCTTCAAAGGCACCTGCCTATTCGACGGCCTCGACCCGCAAACGCCCGCGCGAATGGCCGCGTTGACAAAGAAGTGGCCCAACCGCATCGTCGCGCTCCGCGTCCACGCCATCGGTAAGGAGATCAACAAAACCGGCGCCATCAAGGACCGCGACCTCAGCGATCCGCGCATGGCGCAATCCTGGGCCGCGGCGACGAAATTGGGCCTGGCGATTCAAATGCACATGACGCCGCAATGGGCGCCGGCCGTGGCCAAACTGGTGAAGCAGACGCCCGGCGTGCGCGTCGTCATCGACCATCTTTGCCGCCACTCTCAAGGCACCGCCGCCGAATACGAAGAGGTGTTGAAACTCGGCGCGCACCCCAGCGTCTACATGAAGTTCTCCGGCCTCAACTACAGCTCCAAACAGCCGCCCCCGCACGCCGATCTGCAGCCGCTGGCCCGCCGTATCCACGGCGCGTTCGGCGCGGAGAAGATCATCTGGGGCGGCCTCGGCATGAATGCCGCCGATCACGCCAAGCAAAAGCAGGCGTTCGAGACCATCTGGTCGTATCTACCCGAAGCCGCGCGCCAGCAGATCCGCTTCACCAACGCGGCCAAGCTCTACCACTTCGCCTGATCCGTGAGATACTGAAAGCACCCCGATTAGCAGGGGACTGCATAATTCTGAACACAAGGTCAAATCCGACCGACGTGCCGAAAGGGCGCTCTTACACAGAGCGCCCTTTCTCTTTCCGCCGCCGGAACTGGTAGCCCGCACCCGCCAATAACGCCCCGCCCACGAGGCCAAAACTCGACGGTTCCGGCACGCCGCTCACCGGCGCATCCACCACCGTCACAGAGACCGGCATCTCGAAGACAAGGCCTTCCTGAAACGTGTGCAGCGGGTCGAAGGGGTCGAAGGACGGGTCGTAGTTCGGGCTGATGTTGTAGAGGTTGTAGACCACGTAGAGCGTGGCGAAAGCGACGGCGCCGGTGGGCGCCCCGCTATCGATCGTGAAGGATCCGATCCCCGTTCCAAAGCCGATGTCGAAGCCCTCCATCACCGACAACGCAGGCGCCGGCGACGGGCCCACTTCAAACAGCGGACGCACGGCCAGCATGTCGTTAAACACGCCGATCGAAGGCGCCGGCAGCAGAGCCACGTTGGCGACGGTCAGGTAGTGCGTGTCGCTGCTCAGCGTGAAACCCCAGCCGACGGTGGACCCGGCGGTGCCGGAGATGTTGGCCGAATCGAGCAGCAACAACGGCGCGGCCTGCACGGCGGGCGCCAGGCAGAGAGCGGCGAAAAGGGAGGCGAAGGAAAGTAGTTTCATAGGAGTGTCCTGTAGTGCCGAGATCACATCGACGCAGTGGGGGCGATGGTGGTTCGAGTGGTGGAAGAACCGCTGGTTATTTGCAGTTCCACCTTGAATTTCGCCGCGCTGGCCGCGGGTGAGGCGGGGCAGCCGGTGAAGTTGATGACAAACGGTTTGGTGATGGTGGCGCCGGCCGCAAAGTCACCGTAGGTAACCGGGTTCGGCGCCGAAATGGTGGGGGAGCAGGCTGTCGTGCCAGGCAGTTGCGTAAGAATCAACTGCGCCGTGGTGCCGAGGAAGGCGACGTTTGCCGTGTTCTTCAGGCTGATGTTCCAGGTCCGCGATGCCTGTGTGCCGGTGCGGGCAATGGTGCCCAGGAAGCTCATCGATCCAGGCGAGCCAAGGTCCACCTCCTGCCCGGCGATCGCCGTGTAGGGGAAGGTGAAGAGGGTTGTGCCGTTCTTGTACACCAACGCCGCGCGGCTGCCCGCCGGAGCAATCATTCGAAACTGGCCAGTGCCCGGGAGAGACGGCCCAGGGGTTGCAGAGCTGTGCGGTGCCACCCGATAGGCACTTGTCGTCAAAGCTCCGCCATTCTCGGTCATCACGCCGCGAACAAGGCCAAACACCGGACTTAGCTCGATGTTCGCGAGGGATGTCGATCCGGCGGCCACGTTGAAATACGCCGAAACCGGCCCCTCATACCACTCGCTTAGGATCGTCATTTTTCGGTTCCCCGCCAAAACGGGAACGGTCACAGGCGAAGCCATACTCAAATAGACGGAAGGCGCATCATCGATGCTCACCCGCATCAAACCGCCCAAGCCCAAGTTCGACATCGACTGCCCTTTGTAGACGGGGCTAAGTGTCAAGGTTGCAAGTCCAATATCGATTGCCTGTAGGTCGACGTCCTGGCCGGCGATCGCCGTATATGCCACGGTGAGCAGCTCAGCCCCGTTCTTTCGGACCACCATGTTTCGGCTGCCCGCCGGAGCAATCATTCGAAACTGGCCCGTGCCCGGGAGAGACGGCCCAGGGGTCGCAGAGCTGTGCGGTGCCACCGTATAGGCACTTGCCGGCAAAGCTCCGCCATTTTCGGTCATCACGCCGCGAACAAGGCCAAACACCGGACTTAGCTCAATGTTCGCGGGGGTTGTCGATCCGGCGGCCACATTAAAATACGCCGAAACCGGCCCCTCGTACCACTCGCTCAGGATCGTCACCTTCCGGTTCCCTGCCAATACAGGAACAGTCACAGGCGAAGCCATACTCAAATAGACGGAAGGCGCATCGTCAATGCTCAAACGCATCAAACCGCCCACGCCCAGGCTCGACATCGATTGCCCGTTGTAGACCGGGCTAATCGTCAAGGTCGCAAGTCCAATATCGATTGTCTGCAGGTCGACGTCCTGGCCGGCGATCGCCGTATATGCCACGGTGAGCAGCTCAGCCCCGTTCTTTCGGACCACCATGTTTCGGCTGCCCGCCGGAGCAATCATTCGAAACTGGCCAGTGCCCGGGAGAGACGGCCCAGGCGTTGCAGAGCTGTGCGGTGCCACCGTATAGGCACTTGCCGGCAAAGCTCCGCCATTCTCGGTCAGCACGCCGCGCACAAGGCCAAACACCGGACTCAGCTCAATGTTCGCGGGGGTTGTCGATCCGGCGGCCACATTAAAGTACGCCGAAACAGGCCCCTCGTACCACTCGCTCAGGATCGTCACTTTCCGGTTCCCTGCCAATACAGGAACGGTCACAGGCGAAGCCATACTCAAGTAGACGGAAGGCGCGTCATCAATGCTCACCCGCATCAAACCGCCCACGCCCAGGCTCGACATCGATTGCCCGTTGTAGACCGGATTGATCTGCAAATTCCCGGTACTGATATCCACCTGTCCCGGCAGCAACGAGGAGCCCAATAGCCCCAGCAAAAACGCGAATCGTAAACGCTTCATACCCTCTCCTCATTCCCTACATGGGCTGGTTATTAGCCACCGTGAGCAGTTGTGAATTCGCCCCCGTGCCAACCGCCGCCTGCACCTTGAACCGCACCGTATTCGCGCAGCCCGTGAAATTGATCGTGATGTTGCTCGTCACCGTCGCCCCGGGCGCGATGTTGCCATACGCCATCGGCATCGGATTCACAACGGACGGACTGCAAGCCGGCCCAGCGGTCTGCGTCAATACCACCTGCGAAACCTGCGCGCCAAAAACCGCCACCGGCCCCGCGTTCCGCACCCGCAGCGGCCACTGCCGCGCCCCCTGCGTGCCGGAGCGCGTTCCCAACGAAGCCAGAAACGATGGCGTCGCACCCACCACCGGTTGCGGCACAGCCATCCCGAAGACGGCCGTCGTCTGCGCCGGGACGATCACATTGAGTGTCGCAATCTGTGGCACGCCGGCCGCGTCCACGGGAATGCGGTAGAACTTGGTGTCGTTAAAGGAACCCACCAGCCACATCCGTGTCGCATCCGGTTCCATTACCAGTTGGTACGGCGCCAAATTCCCCGGAAGTACGGTAGTGAAGCCGATTGCCGTATGAGTGTTGGTGTCAACTACGTAGAGCGAAGGCGTCACCGAGTTGCCAGACGGCCAGGACATGAAGTACGCGCGTTTCAGCGTGGGGTGGAATGCGACGTCAGCCATGCCGAAACTCCCGCCCGGGCCAGGTTCAATCTTGGCCAGCGTGGCCGGATAGCTGGCGGTGTTCAGAACGACGAAGCTGTGCAGGGCGTCCTCCAACGCGAAATAGGCGAACGAGCCATCGGGCGAGTACCGAATCTGCGGCTGATAATACGGCTGGTTAAGATTCAGCGTCGTCACGGCGCCGGTGAGCAGATCGACATCGTGAACCACGGCGTTGTAGCCGGTCACCAGGATGCGATCCCCCTGCGGCCGTATATCGAACTTCTGCCCGCCGGGCACGTCGATTGGGTTGCCGACAACGGGGTTGAAGAGATCACTGATATCGATGGGCCAAAGGTGCCCGGTCAGCGTCAGGACGTAGGCACGCGTACAGTCAGGACTCAACACCACACCGTAGGCGGCGGTGTAGGACACTCCCGCCCGCGTCTGCCCCATCGGGAGAAATTGGCCACCGGCATATTCGAAGGTGAAGACGTTGTTGTTATAGAACGGCTGAATGGCGACGACAAAGATCCGGCCATCCGCCCGCCGGAACGACTGCAGCGGCCGCGGCGCCTGCATCGACTGTCCAACCATCACGTTCGCCGGCGTGAACGCCGTGCCATCCCAGGTGGAGATCGGCGACTTACCGGCGCTGTAAGGGTTGTAGTTCCCTTCGATGACGAACACCGGCTGCGCGAGCACCGCGGCGGCGGTCGTCAGGAACACGATGGCAAGCGTTCTGATCATGGCGAAAATACCTCTCACCACGGGAGTGCGCATCGATTGAAAATCCAGGGTCAAAAATTTCCGCATGTGATAGCGTGCAAAGGATGCGCCTCACTCGCCGCGCCCTCTTCGGCCTTCCCTTCCTCGCCGCCGCCCAGCCGCAACGCCGCCGTCCGAACGTCATCGTCTTCATGACCGACGATCACGGCGCCTGGGCCACCGGCGCCTACGGCTGCGCCGATATTCACACGCCGAACATCGACGCGCTGGCGAAGACCGGCGCCAAATTCACCCGCGCCTTCGCCTGCACGCCCGTCTGCTCGCCCAGCCGCATGACGTATATGACCGGCGCGGTGCCATCCGCGCATGGGGTGCAGGACTGGCTGGTGCCCGACGATGCCTTCGGCCCCAAGGCCACCGGCTGGCTCGACGGGTTCGCCATCTTCCCGGAAGTGCTCGCCAAGGGCGGCTACCAGTGCGGGATGGTGGGCAAATGGCACATGGGCCACGACGACAAGGCCCAACGTGGCTTCACCTACTGGGCCACGGTGCCGGGCGGCGGCGGGACGTTTAAAGACGCCGTATACGTCAAGAACGGCGTCACCACGCCCTATCCCGGATTCAAGGAGGACGCCATCGGCGACTTCGCCCTGGAGTTCCTGGAAAAGCAAAAACCGGAGGCCCCGTTCTACCTGCACGTGCCGTTCTACGCGCCCCACACACCCTTCGATTTCCAGCCCGAAGAGGACCGGAAACACTACGACGAGACGAAGCTTTCCTGCTTCCCGGACACCCCGAAACACCCCAATCAGCACCCCGGATTGGGCAAAAATCACGGTCAAAACGCATCAAAAATCGCGTATTTTTCGCTCATTTCGGGCGCGGATCGCAACATTGGACGCGTTTTACGGTACCTGGAACAGCGCGGATGGCGCGAAAACACGCTCGTGATCTTCACCGCCGACCAGGGTTGGAACGCCGGACACCACGGCGTTTGGGGGAAAGGCAACGGCACCTGGCCGTTCAATATGTACGAGGAATCCATTCGCGTGCCCATGATTTGGAGCCATCCGGCGGGGATCAAGCCGGGACAGACGATCACGTCGATGGTGTCGTCGTACGACTTCTTCCCGACCATGGTGGACTACACCGGGCTAACGGCGGCGCCCGATAAACGGCGGGTGGGGCGATCGTACGCCGGTTTCCTGCGCGGCCAGAAGCCGAAGTGGGAAGACAAGTTGTTCTTTGAATACAGCTACGTACGGGGCGTCCGAACAACGACGCGGAAGCTGGTGATCCGCGCCGAGGGATTCCCGAGCGAGTTCTACGATCTGGAGAAAGACCCCGGCGAAACCAAGAACCAGATCAACGATCCGGCCTACGCCAGGGAGGTGCAGGCGCTGCGCAAGGAGATCGAGGGCTGGTTCCAGAAGAATGGCGCGCCGCCGATCGAGGAGTGGACGAAAACCACGAAGCAGAACCTGACCAAGTACGGCCCGTTCCCGGGGCGCAAACAATAGCTATCAACAATTCGGCGGGCTGGCGCGTCTACTGTTTGAGAGGGATTGATAAAATTGTCTATGATGCTCCGTACGCTTGCCTTCGCCTTGACGGCCGCCCTGACCCTGGGCGCGCAGGAAAAGCCCAATCTTTTCAACGCCGCCGCACCTGAAGTGGAAAAGGCGTTACGCGAACGAGTGGCCGGATTCTACCAGGCATACGTGGATGGGAAATTCCGGTTGGCCGAACCGTACGTGGCTGAAGATACCAAGGACCTCCACTACAACCAGGAAAAGACGAAGATTAAAGGCTTTGAAATCATCAAGATCAACTGGGATGACAGCTTCAAGAAGGCCTCGGTCGTCACGTTGATTCAGACGACGATTCAGATGCGCGGGCAGGTAATTCCGGCCAACGCGCCGATGGCGACGCAGTGGAAGCTGGAAGACGGCAAGTGGTGCTACTACTTTGATCCTTCGATTGGACGTCCGTCGCCGGCCGGCAGGATGACGCCGGGGCCTGGTAACCGTGGCGGGATGAGCGTGGAAGCGATGATGAAGGACCCCAACATCATCCTGAACCAGATCAAGGTGAGCAAAGACAAATTTCTGGTACGGAGCTGGGAGAAATCGGCCGATTCGCTGGTGATCACCAATGGGATGCCCGGATCGGTGACGCTGAGCTTTCAGACCGAGTCGGTGCCTGGATTGACCTACCGGCTTGAAAAGACGGAGCTGAGTGCCGGGGAGTCGGCCCAGTTGGAAGTTGTCTATGACCCGCAGGACCCGTCGGCGAAGCCCACGCTGAAGGCCGCGCTGAAGATCGATCCGCTGGGCAAGACGATCATCATTCCGATTGTTTTCGATATCCCGGAAGAGGTTAAAAAGCAGCTGCCGAAGCAGTAGTGGCGAATGGCCCGCTGGTTGCTTAAAGACTGGCGGAGGCTACTTTGTTCGTCGTACCACGCAACCAATTGACCGCTCCGGATTCGTCCCGGACAACCCAGACACAGAGCCGTAGCGCCGCCCAACAG
Source organism: Acidobacteriota bacterium (assembly GCA_947466555.1). GTDB lineage: Bacteria > Acidobacteriota > Terriglobia > Bryobacterales > Bryobacteraceae. Next base: position 7,377 of record CANIFK010000010.1, read on the forward strand.
CGTCAAAGAGGGGCAGGCGCTACGGCTTTTTCGCTGCCGCAAGCCGCCGCACCGCGGGCGGTGCGCGGACAAGAGACCACAAACACGGTCCGGGGCAGTCAAAATCCTGTCACCCCGGCCGTCGCAACCGCCAATTCTACGTCGGCTCCAGCAGTTACCACCGGGAAACTGGAGGCCAGCGGGACCGGGATGCAAAAGCTGTTGGATACCATGACCTCGCTGGGCATGAGCACCTCGGGGCTGAATATCAGCTATAGCGAAGATTTCGTTGGGTATCCCGGCGGCGGCTACATGAACAGGCAGATCAATGTAACCGCCGGCGGGAAGACCGAGCGATTCTCGGCCGAACTAACGGACCGGAACCCGTTTGTCACCGCCTACGAGCTGCAAAGCTATTTCGGCGTTACGCCGACGGCGAGCGGCGCCAACGGGAACATCCGGCGTTAGCAGGTTAGAGAGTCACGCCGAGCTTGCGGGCAACGGCGAGGAGGACGGAACGGTCCTCCTCGGTGAAGCCGCGGTCGGGCTCGAGCGTGCCTTTGACACGGACAGCGACGATGCTACCGAAGGGAACGAAGAGTTCCTCATCGGCATGGAGAGCCCGCAACGGCGGCGGGATTTCCGGCTTGTCGGCACCGGGAACATTGGCAATTCCCAGCCCTTTGGGCGGGATATTGACACCGGCGGCCTCGTCCTTGTTGAGCATCATCAGTTCCAGAGTCGGGTTGCCTTTGTCATCGAACAGCGGCGAACCGCTGGCCGAATAGGCAATGACCTGGTCGTAGGTGACATTCCGGCGCGTCGATTCCTTCGCGGCCGGGTCGAACCAGTATTTGGGAGGCCGGGTGCTGTCCCATTTCGGGGGCTCCACGCCGGTCGCCTTCTGGTAATCTTCACGGGTCTGGAAATACGGGAACAGGTACAGCGATTCAATCCCGTACCGAACCTCACCTTGTGCAGACATAATATTTGCACCTCCAGCCACAAAACTAGCAGGCGGTTGCACCATAACCGGAAACGGCTCTCCCCCTAAGTAGTTGATGGAAAAGGAGAAATAATTCTCACTTCCCTTGTGACTGACTTTTCCACAGCCCGGGTTTTTGCCGGTTTCGGGGGCAGTGCGAATGGCCGATTGGGGCGTGGCGCACCTCGGGGCCTAGGGGTTTTCCGTAAAACAGCCGGATAGGTCAGGGCCAAGGACGCAGGGCAAAGGGTGCGCCCGGCGGGGTTGCGTCGGACCTGGGGCGGGCCGACTAGAGGGGCCACCTGTCCGCTTCCGTTTACTTCACGCTGGGTTTGGGGTGTACGCAGCAGCTCGGGGAGGTCCGTTTGCTCGGCGCGCTCAGGGCGCGGCTATCGGCTGTAGATGGTAAGTTGCGCGGCCAAATAGACGGACCAGATCGGCCGGGATGGCCGATCTGGTCGCGGTTTTTTACTTCGCGGCGAGTTCCGGGCGCAGGCCGAGTTGCTTCAGGCAGCGGTCGATCCAGAGCTTGGTCAGCTTCTCCTGGGTCGAGTTCTGGCTGAGACGCTGGCGGAGGCTGGCCCAGTCGACGTGGTCGAGCGATTGGTCCTGGTTGAAGCAGGAGAAGACCACCGTTTCCTTACCAGTGTCCGGATCGCGATGCAGCTGGAGACACTGCGCGCAGATCTCCTTCATCATGCACTGCATGGGCGAGTTGATGGACCCGATGCCCTGCGGCTTCTTGGTCAAATACGGAGCCAGGATACCGTGGCGGGCGCGGGCCACGGCGGCCATCATCCCATCGGAGCCGATGGCGATCACGCGGTCCACATCCTGCAGCTTGAGCGACGAATCGTCGCCTTCGGCGTGCAGCGCACCCTTGCCGTAGGCTTCCATGGCGGCAACGATGTTGCCGACAAAAGCCCGGTCCTGGGCGCGGGTGGGGGTGAAGCCGGGAGCTTCGTCGCAGCACCAGACGATGACGTCGGCGGCGCGTTCGATCTCGTCTATCTTGTAGCGATCAATCGACTTCTTGTAACCGGCGAAGTAGATGACGTTGCTGCCGTTGGCGCGGAGCGTCTGGCCGATGGAGAACAGCACGGCGTTGCCGAGGCCGCCTCCGACGAGCAGAACGGTTTCCTTGCCGGGCGTCTCCGTTGGCGTGCCGGTGGGTCCCATCAGGACAACCGGTTCGCCTTTGCGGAGCAGGGAGCAGAGGTCCGAAGAGCCGCCCATTTCGAGGACGATGGTCGACAGCGTTCCGGCTTCGCGGTCCACGGAGGCGCCGGTGAGGGCGAGTCCTTCCATAGCCAACACCGTTTCCGGGGTGCGCGGGCAGATGGTTTCGAAGTTCTGCAGACGGTAGAACTGCCCCGGATTGAACGCCCGGGCTGCGAGCGGGGCCTTCACCACGATTTCGACGATATTCGGCGTTAGGCGAATGACGTCGGAGACGACGGCGCGCATTTCGCCGTTCAGTTTCTGAATCATCTCCGCCCCGGTGACGCCTTCCGGCTTGCGGCGGGCGGCGAGGATGCGGCTGACGACCGGATAGCCCTGTTTGGCGCTACCGAACGCCTTCACGACGTTGCCGCTGAAGGAGGGGTGGAGATCGCCGAAGAAGCTGATGGCGCGGCCATCGGCACGGAGCGAGGTCAACACGCGCACATCGTTCGGCTTGGCGACGCGTTCCGGCTTGACCGGATCGCCATTTTCGTCAAGGGCCTGGAAGTACTTGCCGTCCAGCATGAAGTTGGTGGCGTCTTCCCGTTCCAAAACGGTATTGGGCTGGGTGCCGGCGGCGACCAGAATGGACTTGGCCGGGAGCACGGCGGTTTCCCCGGTGCTGACGAGTTTGTTCTTCTCGGCGTCGAAGGCGAGCTTCGACATGGTGATGGAGTAGGCGTGGCCGAAGCGGTCGACGGCGACTTCTTCGGGCGAGAGGCATTCAGCGAAGTGGATGCCCTCTTCGAGCGCCTTGGCGATTTCTTCGTGATTCAGCGTGTAGGACGGCGAATCGATCATTCGGCGGCGGTAGGCGAGCGTGACGCCGCCCCAGGACTGGAGGAGCTTCAGGTAGACCGGGTTGCGGCCTTCGGCGGCGGCCTTTTCGTCCTCGGCGCGAATGGCGCGGGCGTGGGCGAGGAACTCGTCGGCGATGATGTTTTCTTCTTCGTTCCAGATGGCGCGAACGGCGGCTTCGGTGTTGGCGGCACAGAGCGTTTCGTAGCGTTCCATGAACTTCTTCACCTGGACCGGGTAGTACGCGAGCGATTCGGTGGCCGTGTCGACCGCGGTCAAACCGCCGCCGATGACCACGGCGGGCAGGCGCAACTGGAGATTGGCGATGGAGTTACCGCGGGCGGCACCGGTCAACTGCAGTGCCATGAGGAAGTCCGACGCCTGGCGGACGCCGCGGGCGAGGCCGTTCTTCATCGGAATGACCGTCGGACGGCCGGCGCCGGCGCAGAGGGCAATGTGATCGAAGCCGAGCTCGAAGGCGCTATCGACGGTGATCGACCCGCCGAAGCGCACGCCGCCGAACATGGCGAACGTACGGCGACGCTCGATCAGGAGGCGGATGACCTTGAGGAAGTTCTTGTCCCAGCGAACGGTGATGCCGTATTCGGCGACGCCGCCGAAGCCGGCCATGATGCGGTCGTCGAGCGATTCGTAAATCTCGTGGATCTCGCGAATGGCGCGGAAGGGTTTCTTGTTCCCGTAGGCATCGACACCGGAGAGGTGTTCGGGGAGGGGTTCGATTTTGAGACCGTCGACGGCGCAGACGGTGTGGCCGTCGTTCAACAGGTGATGGGCGAGCGAGTAGCCGGCCGGGCCGAGGCCGACGACGAGAATTTTGTAGCCGGTGTCGGCTTTGGGCAGCGGCCGATTGAAGTTTAGCGGGTTCCAGCGGGTGAGCAGCGAGTAGACCTCGAAGCCCCAGGTGAGGTTGAGCACCTCTTTGAGCGACCGGGTTTCGGCCTGCGGAATGTTGACCGGTTCCTGCTTCTGGAAAACGCAGGACTTCATGCAATCGTTGCAGATGCGGTGGCCGGTGCCGGCGCAGAGCGGGTTATCGATGGTGATGATGCCGAGAGCGCCGACGGTGTTGCCGCGGGTCATCGACAGGTGGAATTCGGAGATCTTCTCTTCGAGCGGGCAGCCGTTCAGGGTGACGCCGAAGTGGGACTTCTTGAACTCGCCGGTTTTCTCGCGAAGGCCGGTGGAGCAGGAGTCCTTGCCCTGGTTGTGGCAGTGGATGCAGTAGTTGGCTTCGTCGAGGGCGCCGGTGAGATCGGTACCCGAGTCCGTGAGGCCGAAGCCTTCGCGGTGGCGCCATTCGTGTTCGGGGAAAACGAACCGGGCGGCGTTGTTTTCGGTGATCGACTCGACGGGTACGAGCTTTTCGAACTCGAGTTTGTGCGGCTTTTTGAAGAGAATGCCGGACTTGTGCTTTTCCTTGCCGGGCTTGGAGTAGTGGGCCCAGGCGGCGTATTTGGCGGCGATGTCCAGGTGGTGGGCGTGGCCAGCGGCGTCATCGAGCCACTTGGTAACGGCGCGGGCGTAGGCGAGTTCCGAGAGCGGTTCGCCCATGTAGGTTTCCAGTTCGACCTGGAGGGTGTGGCCGTGGAGATGCTGGGCGTCGGCTTCCTTGATCGACGTCAGGGCCTTGCGCTGGATGAAGGTGCGCTTGACGGTATAGAGCGGGGCGAGTTCGGCGTGCTGATTCTGGAGGGCGCGGATCTCCTTTTGAATCTGGAAGAGTTCGCCGAGGAAGTCCTCCAAATGGGGCGCGAGGGAGAGGATCAGTTCCGACTCGGCCTTGCGGGCGAGGGATTTGGGATCCACGCGCGCCGCCAGGAGTTGGGGCAGGAGCGCCGCGTCGCCAGCTTCAAGAAACCGCTGGAAGGCTACGTCGACCTTGGCCAGGCCCTCCGACGTATAGAGGTCTTCAAAATGCAGGCCAAAGGAGAGAGAAAGATTATCGCCAGACTTCATTGGGGTTGTAGGGATGGATGGCGGAGAATGCCGCACCAACCTACTATTTTGCCACGTTCGCGCCAACGCTGACGGCGCGGACAGGGATAATAGACGGGAGGAGAGCGCGTATGGCACGACTGCAGGGCAAGAATGTACTGATAACGGGCGCGTCGTCGGGAATCGGGCGGGGCATCGCCATCCGGTTCGCGGCGGAGGGCGCCAACGTGGGCATCAACTATATCGGCGGGCCGGAGGGGGCCGAGGAGACAGCGCGACAGGCGGCGGCGGCGCGGCAGGGCGCGGCAGGCCGGGAGATGATTGTGGCGGCCGATGTTTCGAACGAAGAACAGGTGCAGGCGATGTTTGCCGCGTTTGTGAAGGAGTTTGGCTCGATCGACGTATTGATCAACAACGCCGGGATTCAGAAGCCGGCGGCGTCGCACGAGATGACGGCGGCGGACTTCGACAAGGTTCTGGGCGTGAATCTGCGCGGGCCGTTTTTGTGTTCGCGGGAGGCGCTGCGGCTGTTTCTGCAGCAGGGGCGGGGCGGGGTGATTTTGAACAACTCGTCCGTTCACGAGATCATTCCGAAGCCGAAGTATTTGAGCTATTCGATGTCCAAGGGCGGGTTGGAGAACCTGACGAAGACGCTGGCGCTGGAGTACGCCGACCGGGGAATCCGGGTGAACGCGGTGGGGCCGGGGGCGATTGTTACACCGATCAACGCGTCGTGGACCGGAGATGCGAAGGCGCGCGGGGAGGTGGAGAGCCACATTCCGATGGGGCGTCCGGGCGAGGCGAGCGAAATTGCAGCGGTTTTCGCGTTTTTGGCGTCGGACGAGGCTTCGTATATTACCGGCCAGACGCTGTTTGCCTGCGGCGGGTTGACGCTGTATCCGGAGTTCCGGACGGCGTGGGCGTCGGGCGGGTAAAGGATTTTTTCGCAACCGATTGCGGGGAGCGCGACGTCCATGTTTTATCCCGATCGCGGGATGACACCTGGAGGAAAATATGTCGGCTCCCTACACAAAGCGCCGCCAGCTCCCGGGCGTGTTCTCCGTCGTCACGTCGCTCGCTTGCTGGTTCTTTTTTTCTGTTGGCTACTGGGCGTGTACGTCCGTAGCGGCGGATCGCAAGGCTCCAGTTTGGAGATGTAGTTCAGCGCGCGGCGGTGAGTGTCTGCGCATCGATGGGACGGAGGCCGCTGAAGGCGGTGACGTCCAAGTGTTTCCCATCGGTGAGGAAGCGGATCTGGCCGCCGCGGTCCGTTCGCAGGACACGTACGTTGCGCTGCTCGAGGCGCGCCATGACGTCGGGGTGCGGGTGGTGGTAGAGATTATCGAGCCCCGCGGAGACGACGGCGAAGGTGGGGTGGGCTTTGTCGAGAAAGTCCGCGGTGGAGGAGGTCCGGCTGCCGTGGTGGCCGAGCTTTAAGACGTCGACGGGCGGTACGGAGCCGTTGTCGACGAGTCGCCATTCGATCTCTTTTTCCGCGTCACCGGTGAGCAGGAACGAGCGGGCGCCGAGACGGACGGAGAGGACGAGCGAGTCGTTATTACGGGGGATGACGTCGGGCACGTGATCGGGGAATGGGGCGAGGACCTGAAAGGCGGCGCCGCCGAGATTGAACTGTTCACCGGCGAGGCGCGGGACGATTTTGACGCCGTGGGATTCAGCGACAGCTCGGAGTTTTTGCCAGACTGCGGATTCGCCCATGGCGCCGATCCATAGTTCCTTGGGGCGGAAATTGACGATGAGGGCGGCGAGGCCGCCGCTGTGATCCTCGTGGGCATGGGTGAGGGCGAGAACGTCGATGCGTTGGACGGAGCGGGTCCATAGGTAGGAAGAGATGACGTCTTCGCCGATGTCGAGTTTGGGCTTGGGGCGGCCTTTGAAGCCGGGGACGCCGCCGCCATCGACGATGATGGTGCGGCCTTCGGGGGTGACGACGAGGACGGAATCGCCCTGGCCGACATCAACCATTGTGACTTCGAGCTGGCCGGGGGCGACGGCGGGCGGGAAGGGGTGGACGACGAGCGTGATGAAGAGCACGCAGACGGCGGCGAAGGCGGCGGTGCGGAGCCGGGAGGGGCGGCGGGCGACCATGGCAAGGACGACGAGGGCGGCGGTGAAGGCGAGGGCGAGCCAGAGGGGAGGATCGGGAATGCGCCAATCCGGTTCGAGGCCGGAGAAGAATTCGGCGACGCGGCGGGAGAATTCGAGGAGCGTGCCGGCGATCCACGCGAGGGGCGTGAGGTTGGTGAGGATGGCGATGAAGCCGATGACGACGACGGCGTTCATGACGGGCACGATGAGGACGTTGGCAGCCATGCCGCTGAGCGAGACGCGGTGGAAGAAGACGGCCATGGGCAGGGCGAGGGCCACCTGGACGACGGCGGAGAGCATGAAGATTTCGTAGAGGTGGAAGAACGTCTGGACGCAGAGGGCGATGAAGGTGATGCAGTGTTTTTCAGAGATGCGGGTCCAGACGGCGATGGTTTGGGCGATGAGGCGGGCTTCGACGCGCATGGAGCAGATGTGCCAGTCGAGATCGACGTCGGTTTGATCGCGGCCGAGTTCGCGGAAGCCCATGACGACGGGGCGGGTGTAGGCCTCGAACATGGGGCCGGCAAGGGCGCCGATGGCGAGCACGCTGAGGACGCTGAGGAGGAAGCTGCCTTCGAAGAGCTGGCCGGGATCGATGAGGAGGAAGCAGGCGACGACGGTGGCGAGGGAGTTCAAGATATGGGTTTGGCGGTGCCAGTGGCGACTGAGCAGGAAGAGCGTGAAGCCGCCGGCGGCGCGTCCGATGGGGGCCGTCATGCCGCTGGCGCCAGCGTAGGTCCAGGCGGCGAGGAAGGCAAGGATCATCGACAGGGCGGGGCGGCCGGTGGTGTAGCGGAGAAGGACGAGGAGGTACCCGGCGAGGACGGTGAGGTGGAGGCCGCTGATGACCAGGGCGTGATAGGTGCCCGTGCGGCGGTAGTGTTCGGTCCACGCCTTCTCCAGGCGGGTGCTTTCGCCGGTGAGGATGGCCTGCATCATGATCGTCTTGTAGGCGTCGTTCTTGTAGAGGGATTCCAGGCGATCGAGAGCGGCCGAGCGGAGGCCGAAGAGCCAACCTTCGAACGCGGAGCCGCATTCGCCGGGGAGGAGTTTGGCTTCGGCGCCGGTGCGGGTGGAGATGTTCCAGAAGATCTGGCGGCGGGCGAGGTAGCCTTCGAAATCGAACGCTCCGGGGTTGCCGAAGTTGTGGGGCGGGCGGACACGGCCTTCGAGTTCAACGCGCTGGCCGTAGCGGAAGCGGGGGGCGGATTGGCCTTCGCGGAGGTTGAGCGAGACGCGGCCGCGGGCGCCGGGGGCGAGTTCCATGGTGAACTGCTCGCGGTTTTCGGAGAAGACGGAGGGTTCGACGATGCAGCCTTCGAGGATGACGGTTTCCGAGGCGGAGGCGTCGATGACCGGGGGCGGGCCAGGGCGGTGCCAGAGGGCGGTGCCAATGCCGAGGGCGCAGCAGGCGAGCCCGATGGCAGTGCGGCGGCGGGCAATGGAGCCGGGAACGAGGGCGAAGAGCGTAAAGAGCGCTCCGGCAACGCCGATTTCGAGCCAGGAAAAGGGGAGCAGCCGTTCGCCGAAGACGCCGGTGGCCATGCCGATGGCCGGGATGACCATGGGCTCATTCCAGACGAACTTTCGCTCTAACGGCGGCGCCACCATATTGATCTAGTGGGCGACTGGAGGAAAAGCTCTCAGAAAAGTGCGCGACCGTGCCGGAACTGCGACCGCCGAGGCGCTAGCGCGCGTCGGTGTGGCGGTGGCCGGCGGGTTCGGCGCTGCTCGGCAGTGCCAGTTTCCGGCCTGCGTGAGCGTGTTCCTCACGGGGAACAGGAAGAGCTTCCAACAATCCGAGAAGTCCACCGTTTCCGGAGGCATACTCGGGGACCATACGGCCGGAGAATTCCAGTTGGCGGTCCGGACTCGAACTTGACGCCGGCTTGCGGCCGATTGCGATGATCGAAACCGGACGCCAGGGAAGGAATTTGTCGATTCGCCGCCACAGCCAGACCAGCCGATCGAAGTTCTTAAGTTGAAAGCGGCTGATGTCGGTCTTGTTGAGAATCTTGCCGTTGAGCCACCAACCGGGCCGAGACATACGATTGAAGCGCAACATCTCCTCCACGACGAAGCCGGCTTCGGTCATGCGTTGATGCAGCAACTCTTCGGAGTAGCGAAGATGGTGCCCCAACGCTTCGTCCAACGACCCGTAAATGCTTTGGCCTTCGGGCACCAGGATGATGGCCCGGCCGTTTGGCTCCAAGGCAGAATGTATGTTTTTCAGCGCCCCCAGATCGTCCTTGATGTGTTCGACGACATTCAGGCAAACGACGGTGTCCATCTGCTCGCGCAGGTCCGTGAAGAACTGAGGATCGGCCGCATCCATGATTTGGGTTTCGAGCGCCGGGCGGTGCGCCAGGCGTACCCGCAACCGCTCCATATGCTCCCGGTCAAGGTCCGTTGCGACGTAGCGCCTGCGACCGGCGATCAACTGGCGGGACAGGTTGCCCATCCCCGCACCAATTTCCAGCACCCGTTTTCCGACGTAGGGCCCGATGGTATCGGCCATCCAGCGATTAAAGTTCGGTGCATCGGCGAAGGCATCGAGGATTGACTTGTCGGAATCGGTATAGAGATCGGAGGTAAACGCGTTGGAGGCCACGACCCAGAACGCTTCAAAGGCGTCCTTCAGGCCGATCTTCTTCCCTTCCTCATAGGTACGGCCGTTATAGCTTATGGAAATCTCAAAGATTTTCGCCTGACGCTTGGCGAGTTTGATGGTGATCTCCGGCTCGAAGCCAAAACGATCGGACCGGATGGGAATACTCTGCAATAGCGGCGTGCGGAAGGCCTTGTAGCAGGTTTCCATGTCGGTGAGATTGAGGTCGGCGACGACGTTGCACATGGTGGTCAACATCCAATTCGCCAGCGAATGCCAGTAATAGAGTACCCGCCGTTCGCTGGACGGCAAAAACCGGGAACCGTAGACGACGTCCGCGCGGCCATCCAGAAGCGGGGCCAGCATTTTCGAATACTCCCGAGGGTCGTATTCGAGATCCGCGTCCTGAATGATAGAAAAGTCACCCCGGGCCGCGGCGATTGCCCGACGCAGAGCCGAACCCTTGCCGCCATTTCGATCCGTTCGCAGTAGACGAATTTTTTCGGGATAAAGCGCGGCAATCTCCGCGACAATCTCCACCGAACCGTCCGTCGACGCATCGTCGGCTACGATCAGTTCACGATCCATTCCAGCCGGCAAAGGAGCATCGAGCACCCGCCGCAGCAGCGTCGCGATGAATTCTTCTTCGTTATAAAGCGGGATCAGGATCGATAGCAGCATCCTTCCGTCTATCGGCCGCTTTCCCCCGAAAGATTACAATGGAGACGAAATGCCCAAGGGATTCTGGTGGATTGTCGAGATCGCGGCGCTTTGCGCGTTTCTCGCCATACCGGCGTTGACGCTGATTTGCTACGACGCGCTGCCGGCGACGATCCCGATCCATTTCGGCCCAAGCGGCACCCCGGACGGCTACGGCAGTAAGGCCACCCTTATCTTTCTTGTCGTCATCGACACCATTGTATTCGTCGTACTCTCGACCACGCCCTTCTTTCCGAATTCGATCAACATGCCGGGACCGCGGACGGCGGAAAGCATCCAGGCCGGTATTGCCATGACCCGCATCCTGAAACTGGAAGTGATGCTATTCATGGTTTATGTCACGCGGATGATTATCCAGACCGCGCACGGCAACGCGAACGGGCTTGGCGGGATTGTGCCGCTGCTGTTTGTTTTCGCGCTGGTGTCTACGATCGGCGCCGGCTTCTACACTTCTACCCGCAATGCAAACTAACTCCGGGCGCGTCGAGAAACTGACGATTCTCGCCCTCGTCGCCACCGTCGCGCTCTCGTTCTACTACTGGGATTTCGTCCACAAGGCGTTCACCCGAACCCACAATACCCTGGGACAAACGAACCTCCACGTTCCGACGGCGGACCTGTTCCTGTGGTGCGTCTTCGCGCTGATTCTCTATTTCGGCACGCGATTCTGGGCGAATGTCGGCCCCAAGATCTTCCTGCTTTCTCCGGAGACCACGGCACGACTGGGGTTCCGCCTCCAATTCGTACGGGTCGTTTCGACATTCGCGTTCCTGGGTCTGACCGTCAACACGATCCACACCTATGTGCCCGACTTCATCGATAAACTCCCCTGGCCCTAACGGCTCCCGCTACAATCACCATTGAACCTCCTGCATGCTGGTTGAACTTCACATCGAAAACTTCGCCGTCGTCGAGCGGCTCCGACTCCGCTTCCACCATGGACTGAATCTGCTGACCGGGGAAACCGGGTCGGGCAAATCGATCATTGTCGATTCGCTTGGGCTACTTTTTGGCGGCCGGGCGTCGGCCGAGGTGGTCCGGTCCGGTACCGACCGCGCCCGCATCAGCGGGATTTTCGACTTACCGCAGTCTCCCGCCATCCGGGCGCTCCTTGAGGAGGCCGGGATCGCGTTGGAAGAGAACGAACTGCTCATCGAGCGGGAGATCCTGGCCAATGGCAAGTCGCGGGCGTTCGCGGCCAGCCGGCCGGTGACCGCGGCGCTGTTGAAGCAGTTGGCGCCGTGGCTTGGCGATATTCACGGGCAAAACGAACAACAGCAGTTGCACGACACGATTTCTCAGCGCGGAATTCTGGACGAATTCGCCGGCGCCGCCGAGGCGAAGGCCGTCGTCGCCAGGATATTCCGCGGCTGGAAGGACTGCGACCGCGAGTTGGAAGAGATTACGCAGCGCGAGCAGGAGCAGTTGCGGCTGGCCGACCTGTGGACGTTTCAGCGCAAGGAGATTGAAGCGCTCGATCTGAAGCCGGGCGAAGACGATGAGTTGGAGAACGAGAAGCGGGTTTTGCAGAATGTTACGCGGTTGAGCGAGCATGCTGAAGCGGCGTTCACGGCACTTTATGACGCTCCGGACTCGGCGCTGTCGCAGGCGCGGACCGCGCAGCGGCGGGTGGAAGAGTTGCTTCGCATCGACGGCCAACTGGCCGAGGTGGCGGAATTGTTGAAACCGGCGGTGATTGCGCTGGAGGAGGCGGGGCGGTCGCTGCGCGACTATCTTGGACATCTGGAAGCCGACCCGTCGCGGCTGGAGACCGTCGAGAACCGGTTGGCCGGAATCGATAAGTTGAAGCGGAAATACGGCGCATCGATTGACGAAATCCTCACGTTCCTGGCCGAGGTGCAGGGCAAGATGCGGACGGTGGAGACGGCGTCGGAACTGCGGAGCGCCATTGAGGCGCGGCGAAAGAAGTTGGCCGGTGAGTACGAAGCGGCGGCGGCGAAGCTGACGGCATTGCGAACGAAGGCGGCGCGCCAGTTGGAGAAGCGCGTGGAGCAGGAGTTGACCGCGCTGGCGATGGCCGGGACTACTTTTCGCATTGCATTTTCCGAGTCTCCGTGGACGGAAGAGGGGCGCGACGCGATCGTTTTCCTGGTTTCGGCAAATCGGGGAGAAGAGCCGCGGGAGTTGTCGAAGGTGGCCAGCGGCGGCGAAGTTTCGCGCATCGCTTTGGCGATTAAGACATGCGTGGA
>CANIFK010000011.1 GCA_947466555.1 Acidobacteriota bacterium
CTGGGGATGACGCTGGCGTGCGCGCGTTGCCACAACCACAAGTTTGAGCCGTATACGACCAAGGATTACTACGGGATGATTACGGTGTTCAACGGGTTGGAGCGGCCGCGGAACGGGCGGACGGAGTTGGACAGACCGGTGGGAACGTGGGCGGAGATTGACCGGTTTAACGCGCGGGAAAAGAAAATTTTGGAACTGCGGGCGGCAGCGAAGGCGGAGTGGATGTCTTCGGGCAAGAGCGCGTTGCCGGCGGGTGTGGACTTGAAGAAATTGAGCAAGGAGCAGGCGAAGACTCTGGCCGAGGAGTTGGCCAAGCTGCCGGTAGAGGAAGAGGTGGCGCGGCTGAAGCGGGAGACGCCGGACTTGCCGCGCGGCTACTTCATGGAGGAGCCGTCGGCGACGGTGAAGCCGACGCATATTCTGATTCGCGGGAAGGCGACGTCTCCGGGGCCGGAGGTGGGGCCGTCGGTACCGGGCGTATTGGTGAAAGTACAGCCGTCGTTTGCGTTCGATGGGACGCGGACGAGCGGGCGGCGGTTGGGGTTGGCCAAGTGGATCGCCTCGCGGGAGAATCCGTTGACGGCGCGGGTGATTGTGAACCGCGTTTGGCAGTGGCACTTCGGGGATGGGATTGTCAGGACTGCCAATGATTTCGGGGTGATGGGCGATAAGCCCTCGCATGAAGAGATGCTGGATTGGTTGGCGGTGTGGTTTATGGATAACGGCTGGTCCTTGAAGAAACTGCACACGCTGATTCTGAGCAGCAACACGTATCGAATGGCGAAGACGGGGAACGCGGCGTATGCGGCGGTGGACCCGGAGAACCGGTTGCTGTGGCGGATGCCGTACCGGCGGCTGGAGGCGGAGGCGATTCTGGATTCCGCGCTGGCGGTGAGCGGGCGGCTGAACACGCAGGTTTACGGCGAGTTTGTGTATCCGAAGATGCAGAAGGAGGCGCTGGAGGGGTCGAGCGATCCGGGGAAGATTTGGAAGCCGTATGAGGAAGACAAGGCGTCGCGGCGGGCGATTTACTACATCGTGAAGCGGTCGTTGATGGTGCCGCTGATGGAGGTTTTGGACGTGTGCGACACGACGCGGCCGGCGGCGAAACGGCAGACGACATCGGTGGCGCCGCAGGCGCTGCAGTTGTTCAATGGCGACTTCATCAACGGGCAGGCGCGGCACTTCGCCGAGCGGTTGCGGAAAGAAGCCGAGGGCGAGGCGGCGCGGATTGAACTGGCCTACCGGCTGGCGCTGGCGCGACGGCCGACGGCAGCGGAGAAGGACGCGATGCTTTCGTTTTTGCGGGCGGGCAGTTTGGAAGAGATGTGCCGGGTGATATTGAACTTGAACGAGTTTGCGTATGCGAATTAAGAAAACACGGCGGGATTTTATCTGGCAGACGGGCGGCGGGTTTGCGGGCGTGGCGCTGTTGGACCTGCTGACGCGGGACGGCGTGGTGTCGGCGAATTCGATCTTGGCGCCGAAGAAGCCGCACTTCGCTGCGAAGGCGAAGCGCGCCGTGTTCCTGTTCATGAATGGCGCGCCGAGCCAGGTGGACACGTTCGACTACAAGCCGGAACTGACGAAGTACAACGGGCAGGCCTACAAGGGGCCGTTGGCGGTGGGTTCGAATGGGCGGCCGGTGGGGTATCTGATGCAGTCGCCGTTTGCGTTCAAGCCGCGCGGGAAGAGTGGCCTGATGATCAGCGATCTGTTCCCGCACACGTCGAAATATGCCGACGATTTGTGTGTGATTCGCTCCATGTACACCGATACGGCGGCGCATGCTTCGGGCTGTTTGCAGATGAACACGGGCAGCATTTTTCTGGGCAAACCGAGCGCGGGGGCGTGGGTGACGTATGGGCTGGGGACCGATAACCAGAGCCTGCCGGCGTTTGTGGTGATGACCGATCCGCGGGGCGGACCGATTGGCAGCGCGTCGAATTGGACGGCTGGGTATATGCCGGCGGCGTATCAGGGGACGCTGTTCCGTTCGGGCGCGGCGCCGTTGTTGGACTTGAAGCCGCCGGCGGGCGTGGATGACAGGACGCAGCGGCAATCGTTGGATTTGCTGAAGAAATTGAACGAAGAGCATTTGGCGACGCATGCGGAGGAGAGCGAGCTGTCGGCGCGGATTGCTTCGTATGAGCTGGCGTACCGGATGCAGATGGAAGCGGCGGCGGTGGTGGATTTGTCGCGAGAGACGGCTTCGACGCGGGAACGGTATGGGTTGGACGACAAGCTGACGGCCGACTTCGGGCGTAAGTGTTTGATGACGCGAAGGCTACTGGAAAAGGGCGTGCGGTTCGTGCAGCTGTACTCCGGTGGCGGGCATATTGAAGACACCTGGGACGGACACAACGATTGCATCACGAACCATCGGCTGCACGCCGGGGAGACGGACAAGCCGATCGCGGCACTGATTGAAGACTTGAAGGCGACAGGGTTGTGGGATGAGACGCTGCTGTTGTGGGGCGGCGAGTTTGGACGGACGCCGACGAGCGAGGGCGTGGGGAAGCCTGGGCGCGACCACGACTGGCATGGGTTTTCGATGTGGCTGGCCGGGGCGGGCGTGAAGGGAGGACAGGCGATTGGGGCGACTGACGATTTGGGGTTTGCGGCCGTTGAAGACCGGGTACATGTTTCGGACTTGCACGCGACGCTGTTGCACCTGATGGGACTGGACCATACGAAGCTGACGTATTTCTATCAGGGATTCAATCAGAGAATCACGGGCGTTCGGGGGGAAGTGGTGAAGAAGGTACTCCTGTAAATTAAGTTGCACCCGGTGCGGCGCGGGCTGGAATCCAGTAGTTGTGGAGCGATCGTGCCTTATTGTCGGCGCTGGGATGGCGGGGTTATCCGCTGGACAGCGACTTCAGACCGCTGGTTGGCGGGTGACGATCGTTGATAAAGGACGTGTGGCGGGCGGGCGAATGGCGACGCGTACGTTCGACGAGGGCCGGTTTGATTATGGCGCTCAGTTTTTCACGACGCGGGACGCTTCCTTTGCGGAAATGGCTCGTCCGTGGATCGCCAGCGGATTGGCGGTTCCTTGGACGGAACACCGACTTCGATCGGCCGGGGGGATGCGCGCGGTGGCCGAGACGTTGGCGGCGGGACTGGACGTGCGTACCGGAGTGAAGGTGGTCCGGGTGGAATCGGCTTGGGGCGGATGGACCGTGGAACTGGAAACCGGCGAGACGGTGAAGTCGGGCACGCTATTGCTTACGCCTCCGGTGCCGCAATCGCTGGCGTTGTTGGAGCAAGGCGGAGTGGAGTTGGAGGCGGCGGACCACGGGCTGTTGGAACAGGCTTCGTACTGGAAATGCGTCACGATCCTGGTGCGGGTGGAAGGAACGACGCATGTGGGTGCGACCGGGTTTGCGGAACCACGGGACGGGGTGCTGACCTGGGTAGGCGACAATCATGCCAAAGGTGTTTCCGCGGTGCCAGGATGCCTGACGCTGCACGGCACGAGAGAGTTCAGCGAGGCGCATTGGGACGAACCGCAAGCGGTGACGGTGCATGCCATGCTGGCGGCTGCGGAAACCTACTTTAGTGGACGGGTTCGATCGTACTACCTGCACCGATGGCGGTATGCGGAGCCGGCGATGCAGATGCCCGCGCTGTTCCACGCGGTGGACCAGTTGGTTTTCGCGGGCGATGTGTTTGGGGGTGGCCGGGTTGGGGGCGCGGTGGTTTCCGGGCTGGCGGCGGCGGACTATCTGGTGACGACGGCGTCGTAGACGGACGATCAGGATGGGCTGGCGTCGCCGGTCAGCCAGCTGACAGCCGAGTCGTATTGTTCTTGCGTGGAGCCGTGGGCGATCAGGATTTCGAGCAGGCGTTCGTCGTTGTGATAGGCGGCGAAATCGATGGCCTGGAGATCGTCGTGCGTTGTGGCGTCGACGGGAAAACCGGCTTCGAGCATGTTTGAAACAGCGGTATGGTTCTGCATCCAGGCGGCTTCGGGGAGGAGGCGGTGGTCCTGTTTGGTTAGTGGCGCGGGAGCGGGGGATTCGGCCGGTTCGTGCCAGAGATTGTGAAGCCAGTAATCGAGCGGCGTGGCTTCCGGGGCGGTTTTGCCAAGGTCGGTACGGCCGAAGCGAATGGCCTGGCGGCGGGCCGTGTGGTTGTGGATGTTGATGATGTCGGGGCGGGCGCCGTGGCTGAGGAGAAGATCGAGCATGGTGGCGGAGCGGCCGCGGCGAATGGCGTGGTGGAGACTCATTTCACGGTCGCCGGTGCGGGAGCGGAGGTTGGGGTCGGCACCGGCTTTGAGCATGAGCTGGACGCCTTCGAGATCTTCGTAGTCGAGCTTGTGGAGGAGGCAGTAGCTGAGCCACGGGGGTTCGAGACGGGGGGAGCCGAGGACGGGTTCGAGAATGGCGTGGTGGGGGTGTTCGCAGGCGTGGTAGAGGACTTCGTGATGGTTGGGATCGGCGCCGGCGTGGAGGAGTAACTCGGCCATGCGGCGGAGCGTGTCGGGGCCGGCGACAGGGGGCTGGGAGGCGAGCTGGATGAGGCCGGGGGTGGCGAGGGAGGGGTCGTCGGTGAGCAACAGGTTCAGGGCGCCGAGGTCAGCGGTTTGGATGGCGATATCGATCATGCGAACCCCAGGTATTGGACTTCTTCTTCGAGCGAAAGATTAAATTGGTGCCTGGCACCATTTTTGAGGGTGGCGATGAGGGTGAGGAGGTCGGCGGTGGTGCCGGTGCCGGTGTTGTAGATGAGGTTGGCGTGGTAGTCGGCAACGCGGATGCCACCGACCTGCATGCCGCGCGCGCCGATCTGTTCCAGGAACCAGCCGGCGGGGACTTTGCCTTCGATGATCTTTTCGGGCGGGACGGCGGCGCGGGCTTTTTCGGGGAGATCTTTGAGGAGGAAGTTCTTGAAGATGCTGCCGGCGCAGGGCATGGCTGGCGGGAATTTGGCGTCTCGCGTGGCGCGGATGTTTTTTGACTTTTCCAGAAGGATTTGGCGGTTTCCCGGCTCGAAGCGGAGCTGCGCCGAGAGAATTTGCAGGGCTTTGTTTTCCTTGAAGCGGGAGTGGCGGTAGCGGAAGCCGCACTCCTCGTTGGACCAGACGCGGACGGCCGCGCCGTCGAAAAACTCGACGGATTCGATGCGCTGATGAATGGACTGGCCGTAGGCGCCGGCGTTGCCGTAGATGGCGCCGCCGACCCAGCCGGGGATGCCGGCCATGGATTCGAGGCCGGCGAGGGAATTGGCATTGGCGAAGTCGACGAGGTCGTTTAGCTCGGCTCCGGCGTGCACAGAAATAATTGTGTGTGACACGGTTTTTTGGGCGGCGGAGTAGCGGAGGATGGCGCCGGGGTAGCCGGCGTCGTTGACGATGAGATTCGTCCCGTGGCCGATGGAGGTCCAGGGGATGTGGGCGGCGGACAGCGTTTGATAGGCGGTTTGGAAGGCCTCGGGGGTTTCGGCATCGGCCAGAAACCAGCAGGGACCGCCGAGTTGGAAGCGGGTATGGTGGCGGAGTTCCGCGCCGGGGAGAACGCGGAGGCCGGGCACGAGGGAGAGTCTTTCGAGGACCTCTGGGGAAAACGTCATCCTTTTCAGGCTAACCGGAATGGGGCGGCGGAGTCTAAGTTTGGGAATGGAAGAAACGGACCTGGCGGCGATTGGCCGGGTGATCGGTGGAGACCGGGACGCGTTTGGGCTGCTGGTGGAGCGGCACAGCCGGGGTGTGTTCCGGTTGGCGTATCGGATTACCGGGAATGAGAGCGATGCGGAGGAGGTTGTGCAGGAGGCGTTTTTGCGGGCGTTTCGGGAGATCCGGCGGTATGAGTCGCGGGCGAGTTTCGCTACTTGGGTGGGGACGATCGCGGCGCATTGCGCACTGGACATGATTCGACGGCGAAAGCGGTTTGTGGATCCGGCAGTCGAGGTGGATGCGGCGTGCGAGGCGCCTGGGCCGGACCGGGAGGCGAACAGCCGGCGAATTGGAGAGGTGATTGCGAGGACGATGGGGCAATTGAGTTTGCAGGAGCGGATGGCGTTCACGCTGCGGCACTACGAGGGGATGGGGATCGATGCCATCTCCCAGAAGTTGGGCTTGAGCGAGAACGCGACGAAGCAATCGATTTTCCGGGCCGTGCGGAAACTGCGGCAGGTGTTGGGACCGTGGGTGGGATTGGTGGTGATTACGTTATGGACCATGTAAATGAAGAGGCGCTGGTGTTGCTCTATTACGGGGAGGCTGGCGCGGATGAAGCCCGGGCGCACGTCGAGGCGTGCGCGGTTTGCCGTGAGGAGTACCAGGCATTGCAGCGGCTGCTGAACACGATGGACGCCGGGGCGGTGCCGGAGCGGGACGCGCTGTACGGGCGGCGGGTTTGGGCGGCGGTGGAAGCGCGGGTGCGGGTGAGGCGGTATTCCTGGGCAGCGATGGGGGCGGTGGCGGCGGGCCTATTGGTGGGCGTGGCATTGCAGTTTGGAAGCGGGCCGGCGGCGGTTGCGCCGGCGCGGGACGACGTTTCGGCGCGGGTGCTGGAGGTGGCGTTGGAGAGCCATCTGGAATCGAGCCGGTTGGTGTTGACGGAGATTGTGAATGGGCAAGACGCCGGAGAGGGGTGGACACGGGAGACGGCGGAGAACCTGTTGGCGGACAACCGGCTGTACCGGCAGACGGCGGAGGCCGAGGGCCAGGCCGACACGGGGCAACTGCTGGAAGATCTGGAGGAAGTGCTGGTGGAGGTGGCCCATGCGCCGGCGGGTTCGGACGAGTTGCGGCGACGGATTGAGGCCAAGGGTGTTTTGTTCGCCATTCAGGTGCGGACGGGAAGAGAAGGAATTTTGTGACTTTCGAGGAACGGATGCGTAATAGAACTCGTATTGGATTGACGATGCTCATGATGGCCGGCGGCATGCTGGCACAACCGGTTCCGGTTCCGGCGGCGCACCCCGCGCCCCACCCTACCCCCAAGATGACGTGGGCGGGGGCGGACCTGTATCGGAACGCGATCCGGCTGATCGACGAGCGGCAGTATGAGAAAGCTGTGCTGTTGTTTGATCAGGTGGTGCGCGAGAAGGGCGCGCGTCTTGAGGGCGCACTGTATTGGAAGGCCTATGCACTGCGGAGACTGGGGAAGAACACAGAGGCGTTGAGCACGCTGGGAGAGCTGGCCACAGGGTATCCGTCGAGCCGTTGGAAGAACGATGCGAAGGCGCTGGAGGTGGAGATTCGCCAGCCGGCGCCGGCGTCGCAAGACGATGAGGAGTTGAAGCTGCTGGCGCTGAACGGCCTGGTGCAGAATGAGCCGGAGTCGGCGGTGCCATTGCTGGAGAAGATCCTTGCTTCGGGCAAGAGTTCACCACGAATGAAACAGCGGGCGCTGTACGTACTGGCGCAGAGCCGGAACGGGAGGGCGCGAGAGTTGGTGGCGCAGTATGCGCGGGGTGGGGCGAATCCGGATCTGCAGTTGACCGCGATCGATTATCTGGGCGCGGTGGCGACACCGGAGGCGACGCGGGCACTGGGCGAGATCTATCAGGGTTCGAACGATGCGGCGGTGAAGCGGATGGCGTTGCAGGGGATGGCGCGGGCGCGGGACAAGGCGACGCTACTGCAGATTGTGAAGGCCGAGGCGGACTTGGAGTTTAAGAAGGAAGCTATCCGGCAGTTGGGCCGGACCGATGCGGCGGAGATGTTGAAGGAGTTGTACCGGACGGAGACCGATCACGGGGTGCGAGTGACGGTGGTGGCCGCGCTGGGTGATTACGGGAAGCCGGGCGTGTTGGTGGAGTTGGCGCGGGTGGAAAAAGACGCGGGGATGAAGAAAGAAATCGTCCGCCGGTTGAGCAACATGCGTTCGAAAGAGGCGCAGGCTTATCTGGTGGAACTACTGCAGGAGTGAGTTATGGCTGACGAGATCATCAAGTTGCGCGGCGTGAAGAAGGTGTTCCAGACCGATGAGGTGGAGACGCACGCGTTGGTGGATATCCACATGGAGATTCGCCGCGGGGAGTATGTTTCGATCTCCGGCCCGTCGGGGTGCGGGAAGTCGACCTTGCTGGCGATTCTGGGGCTGCTGGATTCGCCGTCGGGCGGAGAGTACACGTTGCGCGGACAGCCGGTGGCTTCGTTGAAAGCGGCCGAGCGGGCGCGGATCCGGAACCGCGAGATCGGGTTCATTTTTCAGGCGTTTAACTTGATTGGCGATTTGACGGTGTACGAGAACGTGGAACTGCCGTTGACGTACCGGAACATGCCTTCGGCGGAGCGGCGGAAGGCGGTGCTGGATTCGTTGGAACGAGTGGGCATGAGCCATCGGGCCAAGCATTATCCGTCGCAACTGTCGGGTGGGCAGCAGCAGCGCGTGGCGGTGGCGCGGGCGTTGGGCGGGAGCCCGTCGATGCTGTTGGCCGATGAGCCGACGGGGAACCTGGACTCGCAGAACGGCGAGGCGGTGATGACACTTTTGGAAGAACTGCACGCCGGTGGCGCGACCATTTGCATGGTGACGCACGACCCGCGATTCGCGCGGTGCGCCGAACGGAGCATCCGGCTGTTCGACGGGCGGATTGTGGAAGAGAATGCGATGGCCACGGCGAGTGCGGCATCCTAGAGCCATATGGCTGCTCGGTTCTCCGGATTTCCCCAGCAGGGATTGACGTTTCTGCAAGAGTTGAAAGCGAACAACACGCGCGAGTGGTTCACGCCGCGGAAGGATGTGTTCGATAACAGCGTGAAGGCGCCGATGGTGGCGCTGGTGGAAGCGGTGAACGCGGAGTTGGCCGATTTCGCTCCGGACTATTTGACGGAACCGGCGAAGGCGATATACCGGATCTACCGCGATACCCGCTTCAGCCACGACAAGACGCCGTACAAGACGCACATCGCCGCGAACCTGCATAAACAGGGGGCCGACAAGCACGCGGCGGCGGGGTATTACTTCAGCGTCGGCGCCGATGAGATTGAGATCGCGGCAGGCGTGTACATGCCGGGGCCGGAAGAGTTGTTGCGGTTGCGTCAGCATATCTCCGGGCATTTCGATGAGTTTTCGAAGCTGGCCGGGGACAAGGCCGTGACGAAGCTGGTGGGGGCGTTGCAGGGCGATGCTTTGTCGCGGCCGCCGAAGGGTTTTTCGGCGGAGGATCCCGCGCTCGAATGGATCAAGAAGAAGCAGTGGTATTACTTCAAGACGGATCTGGACTTGGGGTTGGCCGTGACACCGAAGCTGCTGCCGGAGATTGTGAAGCGACTGCGGGCGATGACGCCGATGGTGACGTTCTTCAACCGCGGGTTAGCGCCCCGGGACCGATCGCGCGATTTCCTTTTCTAGACGTTCCAGCGGAAGATGGAGGAAGATGCGATACGCGTTTCTCCTTCCCTTTTTGCTGAGCATGATGGCCGTGGCGCAACCGGCGAAGTATCGCCAGGGGCACTCGCACATGGGCGAGGGCTTCAATGAAGGGCCGCGTCAGAAGCCGTGGGAGATTCCTGGCACGGGAACGGTATCGTTTCCAATCACCCACAAGAACGCGGAGACGCAGAAGTGGTTCAACCGGGGTGTTTCGCTGCTGCACTCGTTCTGGTATTACGAGGCGGAGCGGTCGTTCCGGTGGTGTTTGCAGTTGGAACCGGAGAACACCATGGCGTGGTGGGGATTGGCGCGGAGCCAGTCCGGAGGCAAGCGCGGGAAAGAGTTCCTGCAGGAAGCGGTGAAGCGGAAGGCGTCCGTCACTGAGCGGGAGCGGATGTACATTGAGTCCGATGCCGCGTTCGTGCTGCCGGATATCGGGGAGAAGGCGGAAGCGAAGACCGGGCGGCAGATCATGGAACGCCTGGTGATGAAGTATCCGGATGACCTGGAGGCCAAGGCGTTTTTGGCACTAGACACGATGGGCGACAACCGGATGGGGACGGAGTTGCTGATTCGCGAGATTCTGGCGAAGGCGCCGAACCACCCAGGTGCGCACCATTACCGGATTCACAACTGGGACGGCAAGGATCCGGAGTTCGCGCTGGAGAGCTGCCGGAAGTATGGCGAGATAGCCTACGGCATCGGCCACGCGGTGCATATGCCGGGTCACGTCTATGCGGGCGCGGGGATGTGGCACGAGGCGGCGATCTCCATGGACGCGGCCACGCGGGTGGAGAAGAAGTACATGCAGGACCGCCAGACGTTCCCGTTCGAGAACTGGAACTATCCGCACAACAAGAACTACCTGGCCTATATTCAGGCGCAGTTGGGCATGGAGAAGGCCGCGCTGAGTGCGGGGCGGCAGTTGCTGGCCGCGCCCCGGATGGAGAAGGTGAATCGGCGCAGCGACGCGTTCCCGGTGCACATGGAAGCGCAGATTATTCTATTGCGGACATACGTGCGTTTTGGACGGTGGAAGGAGTTGCTGGAGGCCGAACAGTTCGAATGGGATGACACGAAACTGGGCAACAAGGTGCAGCGACCGTTTGTGGAGGCGCTGGCGCATTTGGGGTTGGGCGATGTTGCGAAGGCACGGAAGGCGCTGGCGGAGTTGGAGGCGTTGCAAGACGAAGTGAAGAAGAAGAACGACTATTATGTAAAGTCGTGGCATGGGCTGATGGTTCGGGAATTGAAGGGGAAGCTGTTGCTGGCGTCGGGGAAGACGCTGGAGGGTTTGACGGAGTTGGGCGAGGCGGCGATTGCGTGGGGCGCGCTGCTGCAGGAGCAGAACGATCCGCCGTTCTATCCGTCCAATGTCTACGACGATCTGGGGCGCGCCTATCTGCAGGCGAAGAGCCCGGTGCTGGCGGTGGCGGCGTACGGGCGCAGCCTGGAATTGGTCAGGAATAACGGCTGGGCACTGGCGGGTTTGGCCGAAGCGCATGCCGCGTTAGGGGAGAAGGAGAAGGCGGCGGCTTTCAACGGGCGACTGCTGCACGTTTGGGGTGACGCCGATGTCCCGCCATCGGTTGCGGGCAAGGCAACGGACGTTTCGCCGGGCCCCCAGCGGAATTATAAAAAGACAACGCTATCGGCGATGGGCCCGGACCAGTGGACGCCATTCGCGGCGCCGAAATTGGACGCGTTGGACCCGCAGAAAAAGAAGGTCACGCTGGCGGAGTACGCCGGCCGGAATGTGGTGCTGATCTTCTATCTGGGCCAGGAATGCGCGCACTGCCTGGAGCAACTGCAGGCGGTGGCGAAACGGAAAGAGGACTTCGAGAAGCGCAACGTGGCCGTGCTGGCGATTTCCAGCAACAAGCCGGAAGATAATGCCGACTCGGTCAAGCTGAAACCGCTGCCGTTCCGGCTGCTCTCCGATGACCGTTTTGAGAACTCCAAACGGTTCTTGTCCTACGACGATTTCGAGCGTCTGGAGCTACACTCGACGATCCTGATCGACGCGAAAGGCCGGGTCCGCTGGGCCCAGCGCGGCGGGGATCCATTCACCGATTTCGACGCCCTACTGAAGGAACTGGACCGGGTGAACAAAAGTACAGATTGACGGAACCATTTCCGAGTTGGACCGTATATCCAGATAACGGTCAGTCTCCGCTAGAGAGACCCTTTCCCCAACGACAACCCCTCTAGCGGAGACCCCGATTGATCGAGTCGAAACGGGGCGCGTTTGGCAATTCAGGAGCCTGGACTGTCCAAAAATCCCAGTTACGGTCAGAATAACAGTTCCGTGAATTTTGGCAACAGGAAACTGGGGTCGCCCGCCGACTTGCCCTCGCTTGCCGAATATCCATATAGTTGTGTCCATGCGACACGCGGCGATACTCCTTTTTGCCTTTGGCCTGACCTGTTTCGGCGACGATAGCGGGCGAATCCTGCGGTTGGATCACTACGTCCGCGTGAAGTCCGCGGTGCCGTCGATCGCAGGCCAGACGACGCACATCTATGTCCGCGAAGTGGCGCGCGCGAGGCACGGGAAAGAGATCGTACTGTTCGTGCACGGCGCCGGAACGCCGGCGGAGGTTGCCTTCGACGTCCCGTATCAGGACTACAGCTGGATGGCGTATCTGGCGAAGGCCGGGTATGACGTGTTTTCGATGGACATGACCGGGTACGGCCGCTCCACGCGTCCGCTGGCGATGAACGACCCGTGCAACCTGGCCGCCGATCAACAGAAGTCCGTCTTTGGCGCGACCTGCGCGCCCAGCTATGGCCAGCAGATGACAACAATCGCCTCCGATTGGAATGACATCGGAGCTGTGGTCGATTATTTACGCGGGTTACGGAAAGTGGAAAAGGTGAGTCTTGTCGGTTGGTCGCTGGGTGGTCCGCGGGCGGGCGGCTATGCGTCGCAACACCCGGAGAAGGTGAAGAAGTTGATTCTGCTGGCGCCGGCTTACCGGCGGGGTTCGTCCGATGCGGCTCCGGCGCAGGTCCCAGCGGCGGGAGCGACGTTCGCTACGCAATCCCGTGAGGAGTTCGACGCGAATTGGGACCGGCAGTTGGGCTGCCCGGAGCAGGTGGACCCGAAGGCCCGCGAAGCGGTGTGGGCCGACATGCTGGCCTCCGACCCGCAGGCGGCCACGTGGGGTTCCGGTGTCCGGCGGGCGCCGCTGCTGGGGACATGGGGCTGGAACGAGAAGGTCGTAGGAAAGATGAAGATCCCCGGTCTGTTCGTCGCCGCGGCGCTCGATAAACAAGCGTTGCCGGCGAATGTCCGGGCGCTCTACGACGACTTCGGCGCGACCGAGAAAGTCTTCCTGGACCTGGGGTGCACGTCCCACAACGCACTGTGGGAAAAGAACCATTTGCTGCTGTTCCAGGCGTCGCTGGAGTGGCTGCGGGACGGCGCGGTTAGCGGTAAGAAGGACGGCGTGGTGAGACTCGGCTACTAGCCGAGTTTCGCCCGCACTTTTTCACTCAACGCTTTGCCGTCGACGCGCTTGCCGGCGAGCTTCGCCTTGGCGGCGTTCATCACCAGACCCATCTTCGACTTATCGGTGATCCCGGTTTCGGCGATCGCGGCGGCGATGGCGGCGTCGATCTCCTCATCGGACGGCGCGGCGGGCAGATAGCCCTCCACCAGCGCCAGTTCGGCGGCTTCCTTGTCGGCCAGTTCGGCGCGGCCGTTGGCCCGGAACATCTCCATGGACTCCCGGCGCTGCTTGGCGATCGTGGTCAAAACCTGCATCTCCGCAGCTTCGTCGAGCGGCTTCATGCTGTCGATCTGGAACTTCTGCAGGGCCGACTTCACCATACGAATGGCGCTGAGACGGGCCTCGTCTTTGGCCTTCATCGCGGCCACCATATCCTTCTGTATCTGATCGAGGAGAGGCATGTTTTGTTATCCTAATTGTACGCTCTAGCAGTTCTCATTTCTCCTATCCCATGCACATTAAAAAGCAACGTCTCCTGACACCGGGCCCGACGCCCCTCTATCCGCCTGCCCTCCACGCGATGATGGCATCGGATGTCCACCACCGCACCCAGGATTTCGTAAAAATCCAGAATCAGGCGCTGGCTTCGCTGAAGGAAGTCCTCGGCACGTCCAACGATGTGTTCATTCTGGTTTCCTCCGGTTCGGGCGGGTTGGAAGCGTCGGCTTCGAACTTCCTGTCGATGGGCGACAAAGTCATCATCTGCTGCGCCGGTAAGTTCGGCGAACGCTGGGTGGAGATCGCCAAGGCGTACTCTTTGAATGCGATCGTTTTGAAGGCCGAATACGGCGACGTGGTCACTCCGGACCGCGTGGAAGCCGCGCTGGCCGAGAACCCCGATGCCAAGGCCGTGATGGTCCAGGCGTCGGAAACCTCGACGGGCGCCATGCACGACGTGGAAGCGATGGCCGCTGCGGTAAAGAAGACCGACGCGCTGTTCATCGTGGACGCGATCACGGGCATCGGCACCATGCCGCTCGACATCGACGGCTGGGGCATCGATATCTGCGTCGGCGGCAGCCAGAAGTCGTTCATGATTCCTCCCGGCCTCGCCTTCGTCACCGTTAGCGCAAAGGCCTGGAAAGCCAATGAAACGGCCACTATTCCGCGCTTCTACTTCGATCTGAAGAAAGAAAAGAAGATGATCGACAAGGGTGAGGGGTCCAGCTGGACGCCGAACACCTCGCACATCATCGCGCTGAACGCCGCGCTGGACTACATCAAGCAGTTGGGCATGGCGAAGTTGATCGAAAACGCGCAGTTGCTGGCGAAAGCCACCCGCGAAGCCGCCAAGGCGCTGGGTCTGGAACTCTTCGCGCCGAACGCTCCGGGCAACTCCGTGACGGCGATCAAGGCTCCGGCCGGCATGGATTCCGGCGTGATTGTGAAGGGCTTCCGTACCCACTTTGGCGCCATCATCGCCAACGGTCAGGGCACGATGAAGGGGCAGATTTTCCGCATGGCGCATCTCGGCTACTTTGATTTTGCCGATATGTTTGCGGTGATCGCGGCACTCGAACTGATCCTCCAAGCCAACGGCCATAAGGTGGAATTGGGCTCTGGCGTGGCAGCGGTGCAGCGTGTATATGCCGAGGCGGCCATGTCGCCCGCGGCCAAGGCGTAACAATACGGGAGCGGAAGCAAACGAAATGAAGATTCTTGTAGCGGAACCACTGGCTGCGGCCGGTTTGGAATTACTGCGTGCGCAGGCTGGGTGGGACATCGTTGTCTCCAACCCGAAGGAATATGCGGAACACCTCGTTGACTGCGACGCGTTGCTTGTGCGCAGCGCGGTGAAGGTCAACAAAGACGTCTTGTCGAAATCTCCGAAGTTGAAGGTTGTCGGTCGCGCCGGTGTCGGCGTGGACAACGTAGACTTGGAAGCGTCGACGGCGGCTGGCGTGCTGGTCATGAACACGCCGGGCGGCAACGCGATTTCGGTGGCCGAACACACCATCGGCCTGATGCTCTCGCTGGCCCGGGCCATCCCGGCGGCGAGCGCCTCCACCAAGAGCGGCAAGTGGGAAAAGAAGAAGTTCCAGGGCAACGAACTGCGTGGCAAGACGCTGGGCGTGATGGGCCTGGGCTCGATCGGGCGGGAAGTCGTCAAACGCGCTTCTGGCTTCGACATGCGCATCATCGCTCACGACCCGTTCGTGAACCCGCAGACCGCGGCCGACCTGAACGTCGAACTGGTGACGCTGGATTCGCTCTACGCCCAGAGCGACTACATCTCCCTGCACATGGCGCTGACGCCGGAAACGCACGGGATGCTGAACGCGGCGGCCTTCGACAAGATGAAGACCGGCGTGCGCATCATCAACTGCGCCCGCGGCGAACTGATCAAATCGGCTGACATCGCCGCGGCCTTGGCCAGCGGCAAAGTGGGTGGCGCGGGCTTGGACGTGTTCGAAAAGGAACCGCCGGCCGCGGACGACCCGCTTCTGGCTGCTGAGAACCTGTTGGCGACCCCGCACATCGGCGGCTCGACCGACGAAGCGCAGGAAATCGTGGGCGTGCGCATTGCTGAACAACTGGTGGAATACCTGGTCAACGGCATCGCGCTGAACGCGGTCAACATGCCCGCGCTTTCGCCGGACATGTACAAGGCCGTTGGCCCCTACATCGCGCTGGCCGAACGGCTGGGCAACTTCGCCGCCTTCGCTGCCGAAGGGCACCCTAAGGGCGTCAAGCTCACCTACTCCGGCCGTATCGCTGACTTCAACACCACCCTGCTGCGCAACGCGGGCATGGCGGGCGTGCTGAACCGTTCCCTCGAACAGCGGGCGAACCTGGTGAACGCCATGCCGATCGCCACCGAGCGCGGCCTGAGCGTCTCTGAAACCCACGAGAAGCGCTCCGGCCACATCGATTCCATCCGTTTGGAACTGGAAACCGATGCCGGCGTGACGGTCGTGGAAGGCGCGGTCATCCTCAACAAGCCGCGTTTGATCATGGTGGACGGCATCTACTGCGAAGCGACGCTGAGCGGGCACCTGCTGTACCTCAAGAACAACGACGTGCCGGGCGTTATCGGGCACGTGGGCAACTCTTTGGGCAAGGCTGGCATTAACATCGCCAACTTCTCCCTGGGGCGCCAGGAGGCCGCAGCGGCCGGCCAGCACATCCAGGCGATCGCGGTGGTGGAAGTGGATGGTGTCGTTACCGATGCCGTTCGCGCCGACCTGCAATCCAATCCGGCAATTTTGACGGTCCGTCCGGTCGAATTCCTGGCGTAAACCCGTTACTAAGGCAAGAAAAAAGCCGTTCCCAGGCCGGGAACGGCTTTTTTCTTGCAATTCGCTAAGTGTTGTGTTTGCGCACCCCTGCACGTGTGTTAGCATGGGAGTGCTCCCCGAGGAATTTACCTCGAAAATCCCACCGCAACGGAGTGGTTAGCACCGCCGAATGAGTAATACCGTTTTCCTTGGCAACCTTCCTGCCTGGGTGACCGCCGACGACATCAAGTCCTGGCTCTCTGCTGAGAACCTGGTCGCTGATTCCATTAAGGTCATCCGTAACCCCGAAACACAAGAGTCCAAAGGGTTCGCATTCATTGAAGCTCCCAACGTGGAGGAGATGAATTCGATCATCCGCCGATTTGATCGCGCGCCTCTGGAAGATCGCCTGCTCCGTGCCAATCCAGCACAGCCGCCGAAGTCGAAAGGCGGAGCCCCTGTAAAGGCGGCCGGCCCCATGACTGGGCCTCCTGGAATGGATCGGAACAAGCGTCCGCGGCCGAACCGCGACGCTGGCGCTCCCACTGCGGCAAAGCGTAAAAGCAACAAGCCCCAGCCGACGAGTGCATTTGCCGAGGAATTGGCAAAGGCGCTGTAAACAAAGTTTTCCGTCGTTTGGAAAGGGCGATCTCGCAAGAGGTCGCCTTTTCTGTTTTGCAATGGGCTGTTAACAAACTGCAATCCGTGATATAACGGAGTCGCTCGTACCCCAGAGGACGCATGCGGGACTTTCTATTACTCCGGGCAACCTTGTTGCTGCTCCTGGCCTCAGCCGCCTGGTTTCTTCAACCCTTCGGCCTCGAACGGCCGCTCGCCGCGGGTGTGGGCGTTGCCCTCTGCGGCCTGATCCTGTTCTTTGAACATCGGATCCGCGAGATCACTCTGAAACGCATCATGGGCGCTGCGGCAGGCTCGCTTCTCGGCATCATCGGCGCGTTTTTGATCTCTCTGGTCCTGGAAAAGGCGCTGGCCGGCGACCGCAGCGCACTTCCGTTCATCGAACTTTCCATCCTCCTCTGGATGACCTATTGCGGACTCGTCGTCGGCGCCCACAAAGGCGACATGCTGAATCTGTCCGCCCTCGGCGGCATCTTCGGCGGCGAGATCTCCACCAAGCAGCAGTTCAAGATTCTGGACACCTCCGTCATCATCGACGGCCGCATCGCCGACATCGTCGAGACCGGTTTTCTCGACGGCGTCCTCGTCATCCCGCAATTCGTCCTCCGCGAACTCCAACTGGTCGCCGACTCGGCCGACTCCATGAAGCGCAACCGCGGCCGCCGCGGGCTCGACATTCTGCAAAAGATCCAGAAGAACCCCGACCTTCAGGTCCGCATTGTCGAAGACGACTTTCCGCAAACGCGCGAAGTCGATATGAAGCTGATCGAACTCGCCAAGCTCTACAACTGCAGCGTCGTGACCAACGACTTCAACCTGAACAAGGTGGCCACGCTCCACGGCGTGCAGGTGTTGAACATCAACGAACTCGCCAACGCACTAAAGCCCGTCGTGCTGCCCGGTGAAATGATGAAGGTCTTCATCATCAAGGAGGGCAAGGAATCGAACCAGGGCGTTGCCTACCTCGACGACGGCACCATGGTGGTCGTGGACAACGCGAAGAAGCTGATCTCAAAGACAATCGAGATCACCGTCACCAGCGTCCTGCAAACGACGGCTGGCAAAATGATCTTCGGCCGCTTCGACGACCGGATCCATGTAGCGGAAAAGCCGGCCGAGCGCGCCGCGTCGCACTAAATCGGGCTTACAATAGCAAGTTAGGCTCCCTCTATCATGAAAGTCGCTGTCATTTTACCTGCCGCGGGTCTCGGGACTCGTATGGCCAAGTCGCAACCCGACGCCGGAACGCACAGCCGCAAGCAGTTCCTGCAGCTGGAAGGCGTGCCGATTCTGCTGCACACCATTCGCAAGTTCGCGCGCTGCGCGGCCGTCGGCGAAATCGTCGTGGCGTTGCGCGGGGATGATATTGCCTGGGTCCAGGATCTGCTCGATGCCGAAAGCCTCGCCAAGCCGGTACGGCTGGTGGTCGGCGGCGAATCGCGGCAGCAGTCCGTTGAAAACGCGCTGAGCCATCTCGACGCCGACACGACGCTTGTTGCCGTGCACGATGCCGTGCGGCCCTTTGTCGAACTCGACGCCGTGGAGAAGGTGATCGAAGAAGCAGCCGCCTGCGGCGCCGCCATCCTCGGCATCGTCCCGGTCGACACCGTTAAGCGCGTGCACCTGAGCCGCATCGAAACCACGATCCCGCGCGAGCGCCTGGTCATGGCGCAAACGCCGCAGGTCTTTACTCTCCCCATCATCCGCGAGGCCTTTGCGAAAGCCACTGCCGACGGCTTCGTGGGCACCGACGAGGCCAGCCTCGTCGAACGGCTCGAAAACGTCAACATCCACGTCGTCCCCGGCAGCGACCGGAACATCAAAATCACCAAGCCGACCGATCTCTATCTGGCCAAACTGTTCCTGGCCGAAGAGCGGGAGCGCCAGTCGGCATGATCGCCATCCGTACCGGGTTGGGCTGGGACAATCACCGGATTGCCGACGGCCGTCCTCTGATTCTTGGCGGCATCACCGTGCCCTGTGAATTCGGGCTCGACGGCCATTCCGACGCCGATATCCTGCTGCACGCCCTGACCGACTCGCTGCTCGGCGCCCTCGCGCTGGGCGACATCGGCATGCACTTTCCCGATACCGACCCGCAGTGGAAGGGCGCTTCCAGCGACCGCTTCCTGCTCCACGCCGCCAAGCTCGTCCGTGAGCGCGGCTGGACCATTTCGAACGTCGACACCACCGTCGTCCTCCAGCGCCCCAAGCTGAAGGACTTCCGGGAAGCCATCCGCGCCAACATCGCCCGGCTCCTCGAACTCGACATCGATCAAGTGGGCGTGAAGTTCAAAACCGCCGAAAAGGTCGGCCCTGTAGGCGAAGGCAAGTCCGGCGAGGCCCAGGCCATCGCCACGTTGATCAAGTAAATTCCTTCTCTCCAAACGTGGACCGCGAGCGTCCATAATGGGAGAAGCGTATGAAGCTCGTTCTGTCCCTATTTGCATCGCTCGCGCTGGCGCCGCTGGCGACGGCGGAGGTCACTTATACCAAAGAGATCTCCCGGCTTTTCCAGGAAAAGTGCCAAGGCTGCCACCGCGCCGGAGATATCGCTCCGTTCGCGCTCGATTCCTACGAAGCCGCCAAAACCTGGGGCACCGACATTCAACGCGTCGTCAAGGACCGGATCATGCCGCCGTGGAAACCCACCGACGCGCATGGCAAGTTTAAGAACGACTTCGGCCTGACCGAAGACGAGCGGCAGATGCTGCTCGACTGGTTCACGGC
>CANIFK010000012.1 GCA_947466555.1 Acidobacteriota bacterium
GTTTGGTGTTCTGGCGCTACTGATTACGGCGGTGGGGCTGTATGGCGTTTTGAGCTATTTGACGCGCCAGCGGACGAAGGAGTTTGGCATCCGGATGGCGCTGGGGTCCTCGCGGCAGGGGATTCTGGGCCTTGTTTTTCAAGAGGTTATGGTGCTGGTGGGAGCGGGGGGCGCGATTGGCATCGCGGCGGCAGTCGGGGCCGGGCGGGCGATTGCGGCGCAGTTGTTCGGGGTCACGGGGCTGGATCCGGTGGTGCTGGTGGCGGCGCCGGCGGTGCTGGCGGTGGTGGCGCTGTTGGCTGCCGCCTGGCCTTCGATGAAGGCCGCGGCGGTGCAACCGAGCGAAGCGCTGCGGCATGAGTAGTTTTGCGGGGCGTTTCCGCATGAATGTGCATGAAGCCCTATATGCTCTTGATTGCTTTGACATTGATGGCGGCCGAACCGGTGCAGTTCCTTGGCAAACCGTACCGTTTGGCCGCTTTTAGCCACAAGGTGAATCCGCTGTGGGAGTTCACGGCGCCGAATGAGACGGTGGAGAACTGGTCGACGCTGTTGACGATTGTGGACCGGCCGGATGCGAAGACCCGGCCCGACCTGGACCGGCTGGCGCAGGGCATCATGGACACCTACAAGGGCAAAGGAGGCCAGGTGTTGATGGCGAAGACCTTCGCGGGCGCGGATGGCGTGCCGTATAACTACATGGTTGTGGCGTTTGAGCAGCCGGCACAGAAGCGGTATGAGCTGAATTTCGTGAAGGCGGCGATGGGGGCGAAGAACGCCTATATGGCGATTTATGGGGTCCGCGTGAAGGACGCGAAGACGTTTTTGAACGAACACTCGGCGGAGATTGGGAAGGCGTTGGAGAAGGCGCAGTTGCCGCCGGTGGCGGCGTTGCCGCGGAAGTAGGTTAGCGGCGGCGTTTGGATTGGTCGGAGTAGGTGAAGACGGGTTTGCCGGACTTTTCGATGTAAGACCACTTGGCGCTGTAGTAATCGATGCCGGAGCGGACGTGGGCGAGGCCCAGGACGAAGCTGGTGGCGGCGTCGAATTCGCCGGGGATGGCGCGGTTGCCTTGTTTGTCGATGAAGCTGTATTTGCCCTTTTTGTCGATGACGACGGCTAGCCCTTCGGAGAAGCTGTAGGCACTGGAGAGGGTGGGCGGAATGACGAACTTGCCTGACTTATTAATGAAGCCGACTTTGCCGCCTTTCACCACGCGGGCGAGGCCTTCGGAGAAGGGGCTGGCGCGTTCGAACTGCATCGGGATTTGGATGACGCCGGACGTGTCTGTGTAGCCCCATGCTTTGCCGTTGCCGACGGGGGCGAGGCCTTCGGAGAACTCTTCCACGTCAATGAATTCGGGGTTGCGCGTGAGCGCGCCTTGTTTGTTGAGGATGGCGTAGCGGCAGCGCTTGGGCGTGACTGGCGTGGCGCCGTAGGGGATGAAACTGGCCGGGGCGCAGGCTCCGAGGTCTACTCGTTCGCAGGGACCTTCGGTGAGCCAGGCATGGCCATCTGTGAATGAAGTGGCGTGGGAGAATTTGGCGGGGATTTGGAGTTTTCCGGTACGGTCGATGTAGCCGTAGCGGCCTTGCAGGAGCACGAAAGCGAGACCGTCGCTGAAATCGCCAGCGTGTTCGAAGCGGGCTGGGATGGCGAGTTTGCCGGTGGTATCGATGAAGCCGGTGGTCTTGGTTTCGGGGACGTAGCGGGTGGCCAGGCCTTCGGAGAAGTCGCCCGCGGTGAGGTAGTGGGCGTTGGCGATGGGCTTGCCGGTGGTGTCGATGTAGACGTCGGCGCCGTTTTGGAGGGTGACTCTGGCGAGGCCGTTGAAGAAGTCGCCGTCTTTGCCCGACCCGACGCGGAGTTGGGGCGGGATGACGATTTTGCCTTCGCGGTTGATGTAGCCGGCGCCATTGCGTTCTTCGATGACGAAACGGAAGAGCGGTGTGTCGGACCGTTTGCTTTTCGGCCAGGCGGGATAGGCCAGGGAGCAGCCCAGGATTTGGGGCAGGATGATGAGGACGCCGAGGGCGATGGCGCTGCGGTGCGGCATAATACGAGCGGTGGAGCCCAGTTTAAACGAAGACGAATGGCTGTGGGGCTGGGACCCGACGCCGGGCATTGTCTCCGTGTGGGCGGAGGCGACGGGGCGGGCTGTGGTTTGGCGGCGGAGTCCCGAGACTGGCGCGCTGGTGCGGGAGGAGGCGCGGTTTCGGCCTTGGGTGGTGTTGGATTCGGTGGCTGGATTGGCGGGGGATGTTGTGGTGCGGGAGTTGGACGGGCCGGGGGAGTTGCGGTACTTCGTCACCGCGGCGGATGGGCGGGCGATTCCTTCTGGCGTTCGGGAGCGGGCGGTGTTGGCGCTGTCGCCCGAAGAACAGTATCTGGTTTCGACGGGGCGGACGTATTTCCGGGACTTGGCGTTTGACCAGTTGCGGCGGATGCAGTTTGACTTGGAGACAACCGGACTGACGCCGGAGGACAACCGGATTTTCATGATCGCGGTGCGGGAGCCATCGGGGGCTTGTTCGGTGTTGGAGGGGGAGGAGGCGGAGGTGATCCGGCGGCTGGTGGAGTGCGTGCGGGCGGCGGATCCGGACGTGATTGAGAACCACAATTTACAGGGGTTTGACTTGCCGTTTTTGGAGCATCGGGCTCGGGTGCTGGGAGTGCCGTTGGCATTGGGGCGGATGCCGGGGATGGCGCTGCGGGAGCGGCCTTCGCGGCGGAAGAGGATGCGGTTTGTGGCGCCGGGGCGGGAGTTGATCGACACGCTGGACGCGGTGATGCGGTATGACTTCGCGGCGCGGGATTTGCCGGACCATGGGCTGAAGAGTGTGGCGCGGCATTTTGGGTTGGCTACGGAGGACCGGGAATATATTCAGGGGGATCGGATTTTTTCTGTGTATCAGAGCGATCCGGAGCGGGTGCGCCGGTACGCGACTTCCGATGTGGAGGAGGTGGCCGGGGTGGCGCGGATGTTGGGCGGGGCGGCGTTTGCGTTGGCGCGGATGGCGCCACGACGGTACGAGCGTTTGGCGGACGCTGGGGCGGCGACTGGGGTGATTGACCCGTTGTTGGTGCGTGCGTATTTGCGAATGGGAAAAGCCTTGCCGGCGCACCGGGAGGGGGACGGGACACCGCACAGCGGGGCGGCGCTGCATCTGTTTGCGAGCGGGGTGGCGCGGCGGATTGTGAAGGCCGATGTGGCGAGTCTGTATCCGTCGTTGATGCGGGCGTACCGGATTGGGCCGGCGCGGGATCACATGGGGGTGTTGTTGGCGCTGGTGGACCGGTTGGTGGAGAGGCGGCTGGCGGCGAAGGCGGCGGCGCGGGCGGCGGCGGCCGGGTCCGATGAGCGGTTCACGCAGGAGGCGCTTTCGGCGGCGATGAAGTTGGTTGTGAACACTGCCTATGGGTATTTGGCGGCGGGGGATGGGTTGACGCGGTTTGCCGATGTGCATGCTGCGAATGAGGTGACGCGGCGGGGGCGGGAGACGCTGGGGCTGATGTGCCGGGAGTTGGCGGCACGCGGGGTGACGCTGTTGGAAGCCGATACCGACGGGGTGTATTTTTCTGTTCCGGAGAGCTGGACGGAGGCCGAGGAGCGGCGGGTGGTGAGCGAGGTGGACGCGTTGTTGCCGCCGTTGGTGCATTTGGAGTTTGACGGGCGGTATGCGGCGATGTTGTCGCACGAGCCGAAGAATTATGCGTTGTTGACGTATGGCGGGGAGTTGTTGCTGCGCGGGGTGGCGTTCCGGTCGAGCCGGGCGGAGCCGTTTGGGGAGGCGTTTTTGCGGCGGGCGATTGGGCGGTTGTTGGCGGGGGATATTGTGGGCGTGCGGGAGGCGTATTGCGAGGCGTTGGATTTGTTGCGGCGGCGGGAGTTGCCGACGTTTGCGGTGTCGTCGCGGGTGCGATTGACGAAGGGGCCGGAGCGGTATTTGGAGACGCGGGAGGCCCGGCGGGAGTTGGCTTACGAGGCGTTGTTGGCTTGTGGGCGGACGTCGTGGAGTGTCGGGGATAAGGTGCGGGTGTACCGGACGCAGAGTGGGGCGGGCGGGGTGGTGGACGAGGACGTGGCGGACAAGCGGAATTACGATGTGGAGCGGTATGCGCGGCTGTTGCGGGATACGTTTGTTTCGCGGTTGGCGCGGGCGTTTACGGCGGAGGATTTCGCCGTGGTGTTTGCCGAGCCGGGGCAGATGTCGTTGTTTGGGAAGGAGGTGGGCGCGGTGCGGGCGGTGTTGACGAGGGTCGGGGAAGTCGGGGATCAAGGGGAATTCCGGTAGCCCGGCTCCCCCCTTCGCCCTTCGGGCTTCGGAGGGCAAGCCCAGGGGAATCCTAGGGGGTGGCGGCGCAGGCGGTGATGTGTTGGGCGAGGTTGGGGGCTTTGGGTCTGTAGGTAATGCCGTAGCGGTCGGTACGTTTGGCGGGCTGGAACTGGATCTTGATGGATTCGCAGATCGAGCCGGTGTGGCTATATAGAGTGGTCTCGATCACCACTGGATGGCCGAATTCCGGATGGGGCAGACGGGCCTCTTCGAGTGTCTCGATGGGTTCGGACCAGCGGCCCTGGTTGTGGAAACGATAGCCGATGCCGATGCTCTTGGGTGTGTTGGCTAGGGTATGGCGGATGAAGATATTGAGCGCGTCTCGCGGCGACTGGTCGCCTCCTTGATCGCACCTGAAGCCGCGGGGACGGACGGGCGGGCGATTGTGGGTGGACATGTATGCGGTTAGGCCACGGGCCAGGGCGATGGCGCGGTCGAGATCTTCGGCGTATTCGGGGAGTCTGTACAACTGGCGAAGGCGATTGTAGGCTGATGGGCCTTTGGCGTGGGCGTAGGCGAGGAGGAGCCAGTTGGCGTTGAGGGCGCTGAAGTCGTGCGATCCGGCGGCTTCGATGTCGGAGAGCTTGGCCTCCATGGCGGGGATGGCGGCGGTGGTGGCGAGGGCTTTGGCGAGGGCGCGGTTGTCGGTGGATTCTCCGTTCCATTGGCCGCAACTGAAGATGGGAAAATCGCCGCCGATGGACCCGTGCTTTTCGGGGCGGGGGGATTCGTAGATCAAATAGCGGATCTGCTCGGCTGGGTCGGGTTGCGCCAGGGCGGCGAGGAGGAGAAGGGAGGGGAGCATGGGCTAGTCGACCGTGAGGAGTTGGAGGTGGCTGGCGAGTTCGGTGATGCGGGCAATGGGGAGAGTGGTGAGTTTTATGCGGATTTGGGGTGGGAGCGTGGGGCTTGGGTGGAGGAAACATTCGAGGGCGGCGGCGCTGAGGCGGAAGCTTTCTACTGCCTGGTGGGCACCGATGCCGTTGATTTCGAAGTGGAGGCCGGTGGGGGAGTCGGCCTCCAGGGTTAGGGTGACTTGTTCGCTGCCTGCCAGGGTGAGGGAGCGCACGTGCGCGTTCTCTTCCCAGGTGAAGCTGGTGGCTTCGAATTCCAACACGTCCATACTGCTTACGGTAGCGCGACGCGGGGGAAGATGGTGAAGCGGGAGAGCTCCTGGCGGCGGGGTTTGCCCTTCATTTCGGCCAGGGCGGATTGGAGTTCGAGGAGGTCGCCGCGGGAGAGTTCGAGGACGGCTTCGTCGGGCTGGTAGACCGTGCGGACTTTGTAGTCGTTGAAGGGCGTGCGGGCCTGTTCGATGTGGGTGCCGAGGACGTGGGCGATGGGGCGGTCCTTGGCGAAGTTGACGAGACGGTCGATGGATTTGACGTATTCGGGAAAGTTGCGGACGTAGAGACGGCCGGGGTAGACGGTGTCGCCGGTGAGGAGGAGGCCGGTTTGGCGATCGTAGAGGGCGAGGTCGGCGGCGTCGTGACCGGGGATGGGGATGGCGTCGAGCTGGCGAGCGCCACCGAGGTCGATGACGCCGAGCTTTTCGGGCCAGCCGGGCATGGCGAGGGCCTTTTCGATCTCGTCGGGTTTGGCGGGGACGACGGTGACGTTGGGGAGGGCGGCGAGTTGTTTATCGCCGGAGACGTGATCGCCGTGGGAGTGGGAGTGGACGACGAGGAGGGGCGGGACGGGCTTGTTGTTGCGCTTGGCCCATTGGGCGAGGAGGTTGGGGATGAGCCTGTCGATGTCGGTTTTGCCGGCGCCGGTGTCCTGGAGGAGGGCCTTGTTTTCTCCGAAGATGAGGTAGAGAAACGGCTTTTCGTAGTTGGTGCAGCCGCTTTCGCGGATTATCCAGGTGTTCGGGTTGTATTCGTGGACCTGCCAGTCCGGCACTTCGGTGCAGTTGGGACCGCTGGGGCGCCACTGGCGGGGAAGGGTGCCCATTTGCAGGGATTCGATGGCGAGCAGAAGGCCTATGAAGGCGTGCATTGTTTTCTCCGTGTGAATTGTGGCTTCGCACGGGGACGCCTTTTTCCACTATAAAGCGATAGGCTGTCGGTATGGAATTTCAATTATTCTTGGGTGGTTCGTTTCGGGATGGCGTGGCGGTGCGGGATGTGCGGGTTCCGTATGACGGGACGGTGTTTGCGCGGGTGCATATTGGGGATGCCGCTATGGTGGGCGAGGCGGTGGCGGCGGCGCGGAAGGGGTTGATTGTGATGCGCGGGCTGACCCGGGCGCGGCGGGCGGAGATTTTGCTGGAGGTTCGGCGGCGGTTGCTGGAGGACTCCGAGCGGATGGCGGTGGCGATTGCGTCCGAGTGCGGGAAGCCGTTGCGGGAGGCGCAGTTGGAGGTTTCGCGGGGGGCGGGGACGCTGTTGTTTTCGGCGCAGGAGGCGTTGGCGCTGGCGGGGGAGGAGGTGCCGGTGGATGCGTCGGCACACGGGGCGGGGCGGATGGGGATGGTGATCCGGGAGCCGCTGGGGGTGATTGGGGCGATTACGCCGTTCAATTTTCCGTTGAATTTATCGCTGCACAAGATTGGTCCGGCGCTGGCGGGTGGGAATGCGGTGGTGCATAAGCCGGCGTCGGCGACGCCGGTGTCGGCGTTGTTGCTGGCTTCGTATTTTGCGGAGGCGGGGTTGCCGGAGGGGGCGCTGAATGTGGTGCCGGGGCCGGGGGCGGAGTTGGGCGAGGCGCTGGCGCGGCATCCGGACGTGGCGATGATTACGTTTACGGGGAGCCCGGAGGTGGGGGTTCGTTTGCGGGAGATTGCGGGGTTGAAGCGGGTGACGTTGGAGTTGGGGAGTAATTCGGCGGTGATTGTGGAGGCGGACGCGGATTTGGACGTGGCGGTGCCGCTGTGTGTAAGCGGGGCGTTCGCGCATTCGGGTCAGGTTTGTATTTCGGTGCAGCGGATTTTCGTGCACTCGTCGCTGTTTGGGGAGTTTGTGGAGCGGATGGCGGCCGGGGCGGGGGCGCTGCGGCAGGGGCCACCGGTGGAGGAGGCGACGCAGGTGAGTTCGCTGATCAATGAGGGCGAGGCGGTGCGGGTTGCTTCGTGGATTGATGAGGCGGTGGGAGCGGGGGCGCGGTTGGTGACGGGCGGAGAGCGGGAGGGGACGCGGATGCGTCCGGCGGTGTTAACGGATGTGCCGGCGGCGGCGAAGTTGCTGGCGAAGGAGGCGTTTGGGCCGGTGGCGGGGGTGAACCGGTTTGGGGATTTGGATGAGGCGATTGGGATGGTGAACGACAGCGATTACGGGCTGCAGGCGAGCATTTTCACCCGGGATATTGGGAAGGCGTTCCGGGCGGCGCGGGAGGTGGAAGTGGGCGGGTTCATGATCAATGACGTGCCGCAGTTCCGGGCGGACCAGATGCCGTATGGAGGCGTGAAATTGAGCGGGACGGGCCGGGAGGGCCCGCACTACGCGATTGAGGAGATGACGGAGCGGAAACTGATTATCTGGCGGGTTTAGCGGATAAAGTCGAAGACGGTGCGGCGGTCTTCCTGGGCCTGGGCCTGGAGGGCCGCTTGGCGGTGGGTGGCGGCGTCCTGCAGCTCGAGGATGGATTCGGCCAGATCAGCGCCTTCGGTGTCGGCGATTTGGGCTTGGAGAGAGATGACCTTTTTTTCGGCGGCGGAGGTGGCGCCGGCGATCTGGTTTTGGACGGAGCCATAGTAGGCGAGTTGTTCGTTGAGATGGTCGAGCGAGGTGCCGATGTTGGCGACGGCGGCTTCGATGGCGGCTTGGTCATCGGCCAGGAGCGCGAAGCGGAGGCTGTTGACGGCGGTGAAGGCGTTTTTCGCAGGGGTGGTGTTATCGAAGATTTCCTGGCCGGTGTGGGCGACGGAGAGGCGGACGCCGGAGGAGTCAGCGATTTGTCGGGTGGCATTGCCGCCGGCGTAGGGATCGGTACCGGAGGGGGTGGTGAGATTGATGGTGTAGGGCGGTGCCTGATCGGCGGAGCCGGCGAAGATGTAGCGGCCGTCGATAGCAGTGTTGGAGATATTGACCAGTTGGCGGTAGAGGGATTCGACTTCGCCGGCGATGACTTTGCGGCTGCTGGTGGAGGCGGTGCCGGTAAGGCCCTGGGAGCCGAGGACGCGGATGCGTTCGACGGCTTTGATGCCGTTTTGAACAGCGATTTCGGCGGAGTCGACCTCCGTCTTGGTGCGACTGAGATTGGCTTTGGTTTGTTGGGTAGAGGCGAGTTCGGCGCGGGACTGGAGAAGCACGCCAATCTGATCGGGCTGATCGGAAATGGTGTTCATGCGCAGGCCGCTGGAGAGTTGGCGCTGGGCGCGATCGGCACGGTTCTGGATGCGATTCAGATCGTCTAGAAAGGCGGCGTGTTTGGCGTCGAGAAAGGTGAGCATGGCAGTCCCTAACGGAGCATGTTGATCAAGGTATCGGTGAGGCTGTTGAGTACCGACATTACCTGGCCGGCGGCCTGGAAGCCTTTTTGGAGTTGGAGGAGCTTTGTTGCCTCGATGTTAATGTCGACACCGGAGAACTCCGCGCGGACGCTTTGTGCTTGCTGAAGGAGTTGTTTTTGGAGAGCGCCGTTTGTCTTTTCGGCGTTGAGGCGATCGCCGACGTTGCTGGTGAGTTCTGCGAAATATTGAGCGGAGGTGAGTCCGCCGAAGATGC
The DNA here is from genome assembly GCA_947466555.1 of Acidobacteriota bacterium. Lineage (GTDB taxonomy): Bacteria > Acidobacteriota > Terriglobia > Bryobacterales > Bryobacteraceae. Next base: position 9,002 of record CANIFK010000012.1, read on the forward strand.
CGGTTGTTTGGAGATCGACGAGGTTGAGCGCGTTGGTGTTGCCGCCAGGATCACCCACCGCGGCAGCGGCCAATTCGGGGCCTGTGATGTTGGTCGTCGCCAATGTAGCGGCGGCACCGATGCCGGCGTTGTAGGTGAAGAGGTTTTTGGTGGGAACAGCACCGGTTTGGTCGATACCAGCGTTGAGGGTGGCGTTCACGTTGTCGGCGAACCCTTGGGCGAGGGTATTGAGCCGGGTTTCATAGTCTGGGAGCAGGTTATTGCGGAAATCGAGTACGGCGCCCAGTTTTCCCTGGTCGATGCGCTTGGTGATGTCGATACCGTCAGAATCGAGGATCTGATAGGAGTTGCCGGCATTGGCGACTTGGATCGGCCACTGGTGATTGCCGATGACGGCGGCGGTTTGGCCACCGATAAAGACGGAGACGGAGCCATCTTCCTGGGGGAGCGCGGTGAAATCGACATACTGCGCGAGTTCTTCGAGCTTGGCGTGGAGGCTGGAATCAAGGCCGGCATCGCCGGAGCCGGCAAGACTTTCACGTCGCTGGGTGTTCAGGGAGACGATGTCGCTTGTCAGCCGGTTGATCTTTTGGACGGTGGTCGATATCTCGGCACCGGCGCGGCCGGCAGCGTCGCCGAGTTCGAGCGCAGTTTGGTTAAAACTTTGGGCGAGACCGGCCGCGCGATCGAGCACTTGGCGGCGGGCGACGGAATTGTTCGGAGCGATGGACCATTGGCTGACTGTGGAGAAGAACTGGTCCATTTGACCGGTGATGCCTGCTCCGTTGGCGAGAGGGAACGTTCGTTCGATCTCCGTCATTTTGGCGCTGAGCGTATCGGAGTAGCCGACTTTGTGCTGGGTTTTCCATACGGCGGATTCGACGAAGGCATCGCGCGAGGATGCCATGGGTCCAGAAGTAACACCGCCGGAGGTGGCGTTGGTATTTGGGTTGTATGGGTTGGCAACGAGGCTGGCCTCCTGGCGGGCGTAGCCGACGGTGGAGGCGTTGACGATATTGTTTTCAACTACGCTCAGAGAACGCTGCAGCGCGCGCATGGCGCCTGCCGTTGAGACCATTGATGTGAAAATACTGCCCATACTAATTTCGTTTCAGGCTTCGATTGAGAGTTCGTGGCGATTGGGGGCGGTGGTGGTGAAGGCCCCGTTGGATTGATAAGCCGGCGGGGGCTGCAGGAGATCCGCCCATTCCTGACAGTAGGCGAGGCCCTGGTCGGCGAGGACGCCGGCGTCGCGGAGTTCGGAGCGGAAACGCAGGAGCGCTTTCTCCAGATTGCGTTGTTCACCGGGCGGCAGCCGGTCCGCATTTTGGAGAGAGGTGGCAAGGCCTTGCAAGGAGCGGAGCGCGGCTTCCAGATGTTCCAGCGCGTCTGTTGTGGCCAGCGTAGCCAATGCGGTCTTGGCATCGGTGAGACTGGGGACGGCGACTGGGGAGAGCGTTTCCGGCATGGGGCGCTACGGCTTTTTCGGGCCGTCTCCTTCGAGTTGAGAATTGGGATCGAGCAATGTGTCGGAGATAATGCCGCTGGCGATGTCGTGCGGGTTCGGGTTGTAGTTGCCGGCGGCGAAATCGGCAGAGAGCCGATCGAGATGGGCGGCGCGTTCCGGAGAATCCGACATTGCGCCCTGCAAGGCTGCGGCGAGGGGCGAGAGATTCACTTCGTCAGCTCCTCCCGATCTCCCGGCGCCAGCGGCGGCACGAGCGGCGCGCGCCTGCGCGGTGGCGGCTGTTTCCTGGGTTTTGGCGGCATCCTGCGCCGAGACGGCGCGGGAGTCCTGATATCCGTGATTGATCTTCATTTGAATTCGGTCCCTCCGGTTGGGAGAAATGCCGCAAAGGGCGTAAACCCTCTTGTAAGTCTCTTATCGGCAAGTGTATGCGGTTTTTGAACCCAACTTCGTTGTGTTCGACTAAGGATAATCTGAGGCGGCGGTTCGGTTGGCCAAGGGCTATGGTTTCCAGGCGCCTGAAGCAGGGGCCCTTGCGTATAGTAGGGAGTGAGGCAATCATACATGCGGTGTTTCCTCTTTCTGGCTGCCGTGGGCGGTAATGGTCTCCGCGCTGAAACGTATGCAAGTGGGGTGCCAGACGGAGGGGTGGTGGGTTATGGCCGGAGATTGTGTAGATTTGGCATGGTTAAAGCGACTCCGATGGGCGGCATTGACACACTAGTCCTCTCGGTATCGACGGACGCTGTGCGGAGTTGGAACAGGGATTTATCTGAAATGGGTGTGAGTTTCCCGAAAGGGAACGGCCGGTGGTGGCGGGATATTGACGGGGTGACGAAAAAGTGACGGGACGGTTGGTGGTTTTGGGTTTGATGGTGGGGGTGGCGTGGGGGCATGACGCGCCGACGACGAAATTAACTTGGACGCGGGAGATTTCGCGATTGGTGACGCAGCGATGTGTGGGCTGTCATCAGCCGGGCGGGGTGGCGCCGTTTTCGTTACGGACGTATGCGGAGGCGCGGCCGTGGGCGGTGGCGATTAAGGAAGAGGTTTTGCAGCGGAAGATGCCGCCGTGGCCGGCGGCGAAGGGATTTGGTTCGTTTGCGAATGATATTTCGATGCCGCAGGAGGAGATTAACCGGTTGGCGGAGTGGGCTGAGGGGGGAGCGCCGGAGGGGGAGGCTGTTTATTTGCGGCCCTCGTTTGCGGTGCCGGTTTGGCGGGCGGCGGCGCGGCCGACGGGGCGTATTGTTCGGCTGGAGGGGCGATTGGCTTCGCCGGTGACGGTGTTGGCGGTGCGGGGTGTGGGCACCGGGAAATCCTGGGCGGAGTTGGGGGATGGGCGGGTGGTGCCGTTGGCTTGGTTGACAGGCGCGGGGAAGGCGCAGTGGATGATTTATCGGGAGCCGGTGGTGTTACCGATGGGGGCGGTGATTCGTGGCCTGGGGTTGGATGCGGTGGTTCGGTGAATTCCTAAATTGGGGGTTCTCCGGTAGCACGGCTCCCAGGGGAATCCTAGGCGAGGGGGGCGGCGGTTACTTCGAAGCGGGCGGTGTTGACTTTGCCGTTGCGCTGGAACTGGGCCCAGAGGGTGTATTGGCCGGGGCGGGGGAAGATGACGTTGAACTGGATTTGGTTCTGATAGGGATCCCAGGCGGGGTGGACGTGGACGAGGTCGAGCAGGTCCTCGCTGGCGCTGAGGAGGTGTCCCCAAGCGCCGAGCCAGGGTTGGACGCCGTCGATGGGGTCGAGGTCGAAGAAGAGCATGGTGCGGAGGCCGGCGATGGGTTTGGCGGGGTCGGTACGGAGGGTTACTTTCAGGTTGGGGGTTTGCGGCTTTTCGAAGTGCTGGGGCGGGCCTTGGACGTGTAGCGTGGCGGGGATGAGTTGCGGGGTGCCGCTGGCGGGGTAGAAGTCCGTTAGGAGGCGGTAGAAGCCGGGGAGAGGGAGTTGGGTGTGGAAGCGGAAGTAGCCGCCGGGTTCGGGCTCGGGGTGTTCGTGGGCGAAGTATTGGCGGTCTTCGGAGATTAGGAATAAGTGGAGGAGTTTTTCGTGGATCTCTTCGAACTTTTCGATTCGCTTGTTGGTTTTGGGGTGGGTGACGTGGAGGCGGAGGGCGGTGGTTTGGGTGGTCTTGGGGGCGTTGGGGATCACTTCGACGTGGAGGCGGTATTCGAGGGGATCGGGGAGGCCGGGGACGAGGTTCATGCCGCATTTTGGGCAACGGCCGGGGAGCTTGGCGTGGACGTCGGGGTCCATGGGGCAGGTGAAGTCGGGGAGGGTTTGCGCGGCTAGGAGGGGGAGGAATTGGCGGCGGCGCATACCTCCAGTATGTTCCGGGTTGGGGGCGGCGTGTTTAATGGCCCGCGATGGCCGCGATGAGGTCGATGGAATCCAGGATGATGCGCGTCCGCCGATCGTAGACGATGGCGACGCCGTCAATGTAGCCGCGCTCGCAATATGGCGGTGGGGGCGGGAGTACCCGCACTAATTCCGGAGGGAACGGGCGAATTTTCGATTCCCACCCGGTCGGTAGTTGGCCTGTGCGAATGTACTTTTTCCGTAGACCGGGAGGCAGGTCGCGGGGGCCGGCGTAATAGCGCTGCACAACCACATAGTCCTCGCGCCGGAAGTACGGGGATTCGCCTTTATCCTTGTCGTGGCCCTTCCCTTTGGCCTTGCCTTTCCCCTTGTCTTTGGCCAAGAGGCCCAGGGCCGAAAGCGAAAGGATGGAAATTGTGGGGACTAGCAGTTGACGCCGATTCATTTCGCGTTCTCCTCTGTTTGAGGGATAGAACACGGCCGTTTTTTGTTACGACCGGGGGATTGTGTTTTAGTACGGGGTGATTGGCCACGATTTGTCTGCGTAGGGGCGGCCGGTTTTGGGGTTGCAGAAGTTCGGGCGTTGGGTGGGGGCTTCGATGTAGGTGAGCTGTTGGGGGCTCCAGGTGAGGACTTTGCAGGCGTGCTTGGAGGGAGACTCGGGCGGCTCTTCACGGGTGGTGTGGTGGATGAGCCAGTTTTTGGATTGCCGGAGTTCGACCTTGCTGGTGTAGCCCGGTTCAGTCAGGAAGACGTATTGATCAGTGACTTCCAATGCTTTGAGCAGGCTTCCGCCCCGGAGTTGGAAGAACGTCCGGGTATCGAGCGAGTGACCGCTGCCGCCGAGATCGCGGCGGGCGACGAGAAATTTGGGCTCGTTCTCGGTTAGTTTGTGGACTTGGATGAAGTTGGTTCCGTTGCCGTAGCAGTGTCGTTCGCAGATAATATTGCCCACGAGATTCCAGGTCTTCTTCCAGTCGAAGATGAATGCGAAGTAGTCCCATTCCGTTTCCATGTAGGCGATGATGATGGCTTCGAGCTCGGGGTCGTCATCGAGTTGGACCCAGCGGATGGAGATGTCGCGCACGGCCATTGGGTATTCGAGGCTGCATGCGGAGACTCTGAGCGCATGGCAGTCCGCCGGTGGCATGGGCGGCTTTTTTGTGCGGAGGCTGAGGGCGATTTGATCGGGCGTGAATTGCACGGGGACAACAGGCAATGCTTCGGCGCCATGGAGGATGGCGCCGAAGAGTGCGAGGAGGCGGAACACGGCCGTGGGTTAGTAGGCGGGTTCGAAGGGCCAGTTGGCGGTTGTCGTATAGCCACCGTCGACGGCGATGACCTGGCCGGTGACGTAATCCGACGCCGGGGCGGAGAGGTAGACGGCGAGGCCGGCGAGATCTTCGGGCGTGCCCATGCGCGGGTTGGCTTGGGCGCCGTGGAGCCAGTCGTGCATGTGCTTGGGCTTCCACATGTCCTGGTTCAGGGCCGTGAGGATGAAGCCGGGGGCAATGCAGTTGACTTGCACGTTGTACTGGCCCCATTCGGCGGCCTGCACGCGGGTGAGGCCGGCGAGGCCCGCCTTGCTGATGGCGTACACGCTGAGGAACGGGATGCCCAACAGCGACATGAGGCTGCCGATGTGGATGATCTTGCCGCCCTTGCCGCCTTCGACCATGCCGCCGCCGATGTGCTGGCAGAGTTCGAAGATGCCGTGGAGATTAATGCCGAGGATGCGGTCGTACTCTTCCTTGGTGTAGTCCTGCATGCGGCGGCGGACGTTGGTGCCGGCGACGTTGATGAGGATGTCGGAGTGGCCGCGGAACTCGGCGGCGAAGGCGCGGATGGAGTCCGAGTCGGCCATGTCGACGGAGCGGGAGTCGGCCGAGTAGCCTTGGGCTTTGAGGGCGGCGACTTCTTCGGCGAGCTTGTCGGCGCTGCGGGCGGCGAGGATGGTGTGCGCGCCGGCGGCGGCGATTTCCTTGGCGATCGCCAGGCCGATACCACGGCTGGCGCCTACGACGAGAGCGGTCTTACCTTTGAGGGAGAACAGGGATTCAAGAGACATTTTGGGATCTGTGATGAGAGGTGTTTTTGATGATGATGAGTGCGCCGATGTACAGGGCGCCGCCCAAGAGCAGCGTCTCACGCAGTCCAAGGTATATCGCAAAAAAGATGGCCGCGGCGGAGCCGAGGACGCTCGATGCCGCGTTGAGCGACCAGGCCCAGCGGACGGAGGGCTTGTGGAACGTCTCCAGGCGGGCCAATCCTTGCGGGAAGGGCATGCCCATGCAGAAGCCGGCGGGCGCGATTAAGAGCACCGTGAGCAACATTTTTATGGGCAGCGGGAGGCCGACGAGCGCGGTGGTGATGTGCGAGGCGGAGAAGGCCAGCATGGCGACCAGCACGCTGACGAGGCCGAGGGCGCGCATGAGTTTGTTGTCATCGTCACCGATGTACTTGCCGCTCAGGAAGCTGCCGCAGCCGCTGGCGACCAGCATGCTGAAGATGATGACCGTGAGCGCGTAGGTGGGGTGTCCGAGGAACAGCACGAACTTCTGGATGAGCGCGACTTGAATGAGAATGTAGCCGACGCCGATGCAGAGGAAGTACATGAGGAATTGCAGTACGCCTTTTTCGCGCGGGAGGCGCGTGCCGAGGACCAAGGGCGGGAGGGCGAGGATGATCAGTGTCGCCAACAGGCTGATTCCGACGAGGGAAAAGAGCATGGGGACGGCGCGGTTGATCTTGTAATCGGCGCTGTCCTTGTTCATCGTCGTCAGGAAGTTCCACAGGTCGCGCGGCTGCACGGTGTAGAAGAAGAAGGGCCGGTTGTCGTCGACGGCGGTGACGTCGAAGGGGTAGTTTTCCAGCCAATTATCGAGGTTTTTCGCGAGGAGCGCCTGGCCGAAGGGGTTCTTCGAGCCGTCGCCCGGCAGGTAGATCTGCTGGAAGCGGGAGGTGGCGATGATGGATTGCGCGCGGGCGACGTCGGCATCGGTGAAGGGCTTGCGGCTGATGAGAACCGTGTCGCGGGCGCCCCAGCCTTCGAGCTCTTTCTGCGAGCCTTCGCGGATGACCATGACGTGGCGTTGGGGCTCGTTTTCGCCGAGTTTGGCGAGGGCTTCGCGGGCGAGGATGAGGAGGCGGACGGATTCGCGGGGAGGATCGAAACCCCAGCGGGTGATGGCGAGGACGCCGTCATTGTTGAGGTGGCTTAGGTAGTCGTAGAAGGCGTCGGTGGTGTAGAGGTTGTTTTCCGAGAGGGCGAAGGCGCCGGCGGCGGTGGAGGCCCAGGTATCGACCAGGGTGGCCTGCAGGACGCTGTATTTTTCTTCACTGCGGCGGACGAAGCTGCGGCCATCCTCTTCGAAGATGCGGATGCCGGGACGGCGGTAGAGGTTACGGCTGATCCAGGCAAAGTCGCCGCGCATGACGGTGGTGGCGATGATGGGGTTGATCTCGACGCCGGTGATGTCTTTGGAACCGGAGGCGAGGGCGCGGGCGACGTCCCAGCCGCCGCCGGGCCCGATGATGAGCGTCTTGGCGCCGGGGCGCATGACGTAGGGGAAGGCGGGGCCTTGCTGGGTGAGATCCTTCATTTGGTCGGGCGTGAGGGCGTCGACGTTGAAGTCCATGATGCCGGTGGAGGCGTCGGCATCGATGACGATTTGAGTCTGGCCGCTGGTCTTTTCCTTGGCGACGGAGATGCGCGAGAAGGTGTTCCACTTGACGAAGATTTCGTTGTCGAGGGCCTGGCCTTTGGCGTAGTGGACGTCGATCCAGTGGCTCTTGGTGTTGAGCACGATGAGGACCGTCAGAAGCAGCGCGATGGCGACGGAGGCGGCGCGGAGGGGCGGGTGGCCATCGAGGTTGTACCAGATGGCGGCGCCGACGGCGAAGAGAACGGCGGCGGCGATGACGGTGTTGGGACCGCCGAAATTATTGAGCAGCGGGATGAGAAGCAGGCAGCCGCCGGCGGCGCCGAGGAGGTCGAAGAAGTAGACGCGGTCGATGCGTTCGATGGTTTCCGAGATGGCGAGCGAGACGATGGCACCGGCGAGGAAGAAGGGCAGGGCGCTGAAGAAGTAGACGGCGGCGAGGGTAGCGTTGGTGAGTTCCTGGCCGCGGGTGAGGATGAAGATGACGCTGATGAGCGGCATCACGGCGTTGATGAGCGACAGCCGACCGAGCTTGCGGAAGAGCGGTGCAGGCTGGGCGGCGATCACATAGGAGAAGACGCCGCCGGCGCCGAGGCCGAAGAGGGCGATGGAAATGGCCAGGAACGCGAAGTGGTAGTAGAAAACTACGGAGAAAATCCGGGTCATCGCCAGTTCGAGCAAAAGCGTGGCCATGGTGGTGAAGGCCACCCCCATATAAACTTGGGGCCAACTGGTGGTGACGGAATCGTGGGAGGTCGTGATTCGGGACAAGTAACTATGGTAATTGATGTAAGGCCATTTACATCATGGCGGTTGGGGGCGCGGGCTCGTCGGGGGTGCCGGCGTTGGCGATGGGGACCGAGATCATGTTGATAGCCATGAGCGCCAAGACGCCGAGACCGACGAAATAACTGGGCACTTTGAAGAACTCCGGCAGGGGGATTTCGCCGAGTGCGAAGCCGGCGACGACGAGGCCCATGAGGCCTTCGCCGGCGATCATGCCGCTGGCGATGAGGATGCCGATGTTTTCGCTGCGGGCGCGCTGGCCTTCGTTATGGCCTTTGCTGGCGGCGATACGGTCAGCAATGCCGCGGAAGAGGCCGCCGACGTAGATTGCAAACGTTGTGGCGAAGGGCAGGTACATGCCGACGCTGACGAGCATGGGGCTGCGGACCTGCATCATGATCATGCCGAGGCCCATGAAAATGCCCATGATGACGAGGGGCCAGGCCATGTCGCCGCCGACGATGCCCTGGGCGATGAGCGCCATGAGGCCGGATTGCGGGGCGGGGAGTTTGGCGTCGCCGAAGCCGATGCCGCCTTGCTTGATGTTGGCCTGGTGGAGCAGCATGAGCGGGAAGAACATGACCAACGAGGAGACGACGACGGAGAGGAGTTCCACCCATTGGATGGTTCGGGGAGTGCCGCCGAGGATGTAGCCGACTTTGAAGTCTTGCAACAGTTCGCCGGCGACGGCGGCGGAGACGCAACCGACCGCTGCAACGGCGAGGACGACGGCCACGCCTTCGGGGCCACCGACGCCGAGGCTGACCATGAGGAGGGCGGCGATTAAGAGGGTGGACAATGTCAGACCGCTGACGGGATTGTTGGACGACCCGATCATTCCGGTGAGAGAGCCGGAAACGGTGGCGAAGAAGAAGCCGGTGATGAGCATGACGACGGCGGCGACGGTGGCGATCCAGATGGCGCCGGCGAAGTAGTAATAGACCGCGATCATGGCCAGGAACGTGAGGCCGATCAGGCCGAAGACGGCCTTCGAGCTCATGTATTGTTCGGTGCGGTTTTCCTTGTCGATGGCCGGGCCGGCGCCGCGGAGTTCGGCGAAGGCGCGGCCGAGGCCGACGCTCAGATTCTTACGCATTTTCCAGAGCGTATTGGCCGCTCCGACGAGCATGCCGCCGACGGCGATGGGGCGAACGATGTAGCGCCAGACTGCGGCGGCGAGGGCTTGCCAATCACCTTCGGCGGCACCGGGCGGGAGGAATTTCTGGAGGTCGTCGCCGAGGAAGTAGATCAACATCGGAATGAGGAAGCCCCAGGCGAGGACGCCGCCGGAGAAGTTGAGCGCGGCGAGTTTGGGCCCGATGATGTAGCCGACGCCGATGTAGGCGGGGCTGATGGTGGGTGCGGCGGCCATGGTGACGCCGCCGACGTTGAGGGCGCGCTGATCGGAGCCGAGCTTGACGGTGGTGCGGCCGAGGTTGCCAATGTGGAAGAGGAAGTTGCGGTCGGGCTCGAACAGTTTCATGACGCCGAGGATGTAGACGCCGGCGCCGGTGCCCATGTTGATGAAGAGAAATTTGGCGGCTTTGGAAGCCGATTGGCCGGCCTTATGGATTTCGGCGGCGGCGACGGATTCGGGAAAGGGAAGATCGTCGTCTTCGACCATGACGCGGCGGACGAGGGAGACGAAGAGCACGCCAAGGACGCCGCCGACGAGCATGAGCGCGGTGGATTTCAGGTAGCCATGTTCGATGTCGAAGACGGGCCAGGCGCGGGAGATGACGAAGGCGGGGATGGTGAAGATGGCGCCGGCGGCGATGGATTCGCCGATGGAGCCGGCGGTGCGGGCGAGATTTTCTTCGAGAATGGTTCCGCGCTTGAAGCGGAGGAGGGCCATGCCGATGACGGCGGCCGGGTAGGTGGCGGCGATGGTGATGCCCGCCTTCAGCCCGAGATAGGCATTGGCGGCGCCAAGGATGACGCTCATCAGGAGGCCGAGACCGACGGCGA
>CANIFK010000013.1 GCA_947466555.1 Acidobacteriota bacterium
AGCGCCGACGCCCGGTCGTCCAATTCAAACTCCGGCGCCGCCTGATGAATCAGCCCAATCCGCAACGCCTCATCGGTCTGAAACACCCGCGTCGTCAGACTCAGCTCCAAAGCCTGCCGCTCGCCAATCGCTGCCGCCACCGCCCGGAAAATCACGAACGGAAACATCCCAATCCGCAGCTCCGTGATCCCGAAATTCGTCCCCATCGCCGCCACCACCACATGCGCGTTGCACAACAGCCCAATGCCGCCCGCCAACGCCGGCCCCTGCACCGCCGCCACGATCGGTTTCGCAATCCGCGAACCCACCGTAAACAGCCGCTCGTGCACCTCCAACTCTCCCTTCGGCCCATGCTCCAGAGCCTCGTCCAGGTCCATCCCCGAACAAAACACCTTCCCCTCGGCATCAAGCAAAATGCACCCCGTGCCCGGGTCCGCCACAGCGTCGTCAAACGCCGCCAGCAACTCCTCGCACATGGCAATGCTCAGCGCGTTCCGCTTCTCCGGCCGCGCCATCGTAATGCGCCGCACCCGGCCTTCCTGACTAATCCGTAAGCTCTCGCTCATCAATCTCGATCTCCATTCCCAGCAGCCCCGCCGCCATCGTCTTGCCCTGCGCGTCGATGCGCAAGGACAACGTCCCTCCGCCGCCCAGCGCCCCGTAACAAAGGAAATTCAGCGCCCCCAAATTCGGCAACTCAAACCGCTCCACCCGGCCCTCAATCAGCGCCCCAAAATGCGCTTTCACCCGCTCCGGCGTCACCTCCCGCACCAGCACCGGATACCACCGGTCTTCGTACGCAATGATCCCGATATTCGAAGTATCGCCCTTGTCCCCGCTGCGCCCGTGCGCAATGCGCGATAACGGAACTCTCATTCCACCACCTCCACGCGCGTCTGAATCTCATCCCGCGGAATCAGCGCCGGCCAATACGCCACCACCTCCCGCACCGAGGGCCGCCCATCGCCATACCCCGTCCCCGTCGGAGGCCCGTTCAACACCAACGGAATCAACTCCCGCGTAAACCGGTCCACGGCCTTCTTATCCTTCCCCCGCACGCCCACCCGCAACATCACCTCCGCCGGCTGCGCATTCACCGGCGCCGCGATGCCGTGGCAAGCATTCGCCCCGAAGTACTCCGAATAAATCTCCTCAAACGTCAAGCCCAAAGCCGCCAGCCGCGCCCGCACAATCGCGTCCGCCGCCTTTGCTTTCTCCAACGCATCCGGCCACGAATACACAATCGTCCCCTGCGCCTTGTATCCGTACAAATAACTCACCGAAACCTTCAAAAACGGCGTCTTCGACCGCCCCTGAATCCCGGAAACCCGCACCCGGTCCGGCCCATCCTCCGCCAAACGAACCGACGTAAAATCGGCCACGCAGTCCGGCGTAATGTAGTTCTGCGGATCGCCCAGCTCGTACAGCAGTTGCTCCTTAATGGTCTCCAGCGAAACCCGCCCGCCCGTCCCATGATGCTTCGTAATCACGAACGTCCCGTCCGGCTCCGCCTCAATAATCGGATACCCGATATTGGCGAAATCCGGAATCGTCTGCCAGTCGGCAATGCAGTTCCCGCCCGTGCATTGCGCCCCGCATTCCACAATGTGCCCGGCAATCGTCCCCGCCGCCAACAAGTCATACTGGTCCGCACGCCACCCGAACTCATGCACCATCGGCCCCAGCGCCAAAGCGGTATCCGTCGACCGCCCCGCGATCACCACATCCGCCCCCGTCGCCAACGCCTCCGCCAACGGAAACGCCCCGATATACGCATTCGCCGAAGAAATCTGCCCGCGAATCACCGTTAGCGGCTCCCCCGTATCCAGATTCTTCAACTCCAGCCCGCGCGCCAGAAAATCGTCCACACGGTCATACACGTCATCGCCCAGCACCACGGCCACCTTCAACTCCGGCGCCAAACGTTTCACTTCCCGCGCACAAGCCACCGGATTCACGCCCCCGGCATTGGCCACCACGCGCACCCGCCGCTCCTTCAGCTTCGCCGCAATCCGGCCAATCAGCGGCGGAAAATCCCGCGCATACCCCAACGACGGATCCGCCTGCTTCTGTTTCTGCACGATCGACATCGTGACCTCGGCCAGGTAATCCAGAATCAGATAATCAATCGGCCCCTGCTCCACCAGCCGCACCGGCGCTTCCAGCCAGTCGCCCCAGAACCCTTGTCCATTCGCAATCCGGATCATAGCCGCTCCAATACCGTATGTCCGCGATACCCGCAAACATCCAGTGCCAACGCCAATATCTCGCGCGACGAAGCCGGGTCGATCACCACATCGCAGTGCCCCCGCGCCGCCGCGTACCGCGCGTCCAGCCAACGCTCATAATCAGCCCGCGTCTTCGCAATTTTCGCCTGCAACTCCTCCGGCACCGCCTCCCCTGTCTCCCGCAACCGCATCAACTCCGGCCCATGCACCGCCTGCACAGCCGACTCGCCCTCCATCACCCCAATCCGCGCCGTCGGCCACGAAAACGTAAAGTTCGGATCAAACCCCTGCCCCGCCATGGCATAGTAACCCGCCCCCGACGCATGGTTCACCGTCAACACAATCTTCGGCACCGTCGCGCACGCCATCGCCTCCACCATCTCCGCCCCCGCACGGATGATCCCGCTCTTCTCCACGTCCAACCCCACCATGAACCCGCTCACGTCCTGCACATACAAAATCGGCGTCCCCGCCCGCTCGGCGTTCTCCACAAAATACGTCACCTTCCGCGCCGACTCGGTATAGATAATCCCGCCAATCCGCGGCTTCAAAAAACCGCGCCGGTTCGCAATCACCGCCACCGCGCGCCCGCCCAGCCGGGCTTCCGCGCACAACATCTCCGGCGCATAGTCCGGCTGAAATTCCGTAAACCCATCGCCATCCAGGATGCACCCCAACAGCGCCTCCATCGAATACGGCAACCGGTGGTCCCCCGGCAAAACATCATAAATCTCAGAAACCGGTCGCGCCGCCCCCGGATCGGAGAACGCCGCGCGAGGCACCGGAAACGCATCAAACCGCGCCCGGATCTGCCGCAAACAATCCGCATCGTCACTAGCCCGGAAATGCGCCACGCCGCTCTCCGCCGTATGCATCCGCGCCCCGCCCAACTCCTCCGCCGTCGCCACCTGCCCCGTCGCGCCCTTCACCAAATTAGGGCCACCCAGCCCCATGAAACTAGTCCCCTCCACCATGTAGATCACATCGCTCAGCGCCGGCAAATACGCCCCGCCCGCAATGCACATCCCCATCACCGCGGCAATCTGCGGCACCCGCAATTTCCGCCGCATCAGCGAGTTGTAATAGAAGATCCGCGACGCCCCATACTGCCCCGGAAATATGCCATCCTGCAGCGGCAGATTCACACCAGCCGAATCCACCAGATACACGATCGGAATCCGGTTCCGCATCGCGATCTCCTGCGCCCGCAGGATCTTCGTAATCGTCTCCGGCCACCACGCCCCCGCCTTCACCGTCGCGTCATTCGCCACCACAACAGCCGGCCGCCCCGCAATCCGACCAACAACCGTCACCACTCCAGCCGATGGCGCCTGCCCATCGTACAAGTCATAGGCCACCAACAGCCCCACCTCAAAACAAACCGCCCCCGGGTCCAACAGCGCCGCCACCCGCTCCCGCGCCGTCATCTTCCCATCGCGATGCTGTTTGGCAATCTTCGCCGCGCCGCCGCCGGCCCGCAGCGTTTCTTCCAGTGCCTGCAATTCGGTCAGTCGTTCGCGAATCCAATTGGCCATGTGGTCCGCTCCCAGTATAGATGTTACTTTCAGTAGACAACCATGCTTGGCATCGATCCCCGCGCCGCCCGCATCACCTGGACCGTCTTCCTCGTCCTGCTCTTCATAGACCTCGCCTGGATGGCCCGCACGACGCTCCTCGTCTTCACCATCGCCCTCCTCCTCGCCTATCTCCTCCATCCATTAGTCGAACTCGCCCGCAAGCTCCTCCCCCCCAAATGGCCCGGCGCCCTCGCACCCGCCCTCGTCTATCTCTCCGGCCTGACAATCATCACCGCCGCCGTCCTCATCATCGGCACACGCATCGCCTCGGAAGCGACGCTGCTCGCCACCCGCCTCCCCGAATTCGTCCACCAGCGCGATCACTTCCTGGACGACCACCTCCCCACGCTCCTCGCTCCCTACAAAGAACAAATCGCCACCGCCCTCAGCGGCCAGCTCGAAACCGGCAAGGAGATGCTCCTCCCCGCCCTCTCCGCGCTCGGCAAAGGCCTGGTCGATCAACTCTCCACCCTCCTGTTCGCCATCCTCATCCCCATCCTCGCGTTCCTCATCGAACTCGCCCTCACCGATATCCGCGGCGCCGTCGGCACTCTCTTCACCCGTGACGAGCACCAACAACTCGCCCAGTTCATCGTCGACGACATCGACAAGCTCCTCGGCCTCTACATGCGCGCCGTCTTCCTCCTGGCGCTGGCGACATTCACCAGTCACATGCTCATCTTCGGCGCCATCGCCGTGCCCTACGCCGTGTTACTCGCCCTCGTCTGCGGCCTGCTCGAATTCGTCCCCGTCGTCGGCCCGCTCTCGGGCATGGTCATCGTAAGCCTCGTCGCCGCCTTCTCCGGCTACCCCCACATCGGCGGCCTGCTCGGCTTCTTCCTCGCCTACCGCCTCTTTCAGGACTATGTTTTGCAGCCCTATTTGTATAGTTCAGGGATCGAAATGCATCCTTTGCTCGTACTCTTTGGAGTGCTCGCCGGTGAACAGGTAGGCGGCGTGACCGGAATGTTCCTCTCGGTCCCCCTCCTGGCTGTTTTCCGCGTCATCTATCGACGCTCCATCGAAGCGAAGGAAACATGAACCTAGCCGTCGCCCTTCTCGCTACCCTCTCGCTCGCAGCCCAAACGCCCGTCCAAAACGCCATGGCCTACATGGCCGCGACAACCAAACACAACGCCTTCATGGGCACCGTCCTCGTCGCCAAGGACGGAAAGGTCCTCTTCTCCAACGGCTACGGCTTTGCCAACGCCGAGCACAACGTCCCCAACACCCCCGACACCAAGTTCCGCCTCGGCTCCATCACCAAGCAGTTCACCGCCGTCGCCATCCTCCAACTCGAAGAACAGGGCAAACTCAAGGTCACCGATCCCGCCTGCAACTACCTCCCCAACTGCCCCGATACCTGGAAGCCCATCACCATCCACCAACTCGCCACTCACACCTCCGGCCTCTTCAACTTCACCGAGGATCCCGATCACGCCCGCGCCTCCGTCCTCCCTTCACCGCCCTCCCAGACCCTCGAAAAGATCCGCAACAAACCCCTCGACTTCCCCCCCGGCACCCAATTCGGCTACTCCAACTCCGGCTACGCCGCCCTCGCCCTCATCATCGAAAAGGCCTCCGGCCTCCCCTACCCCCAATACCTCGACAAACACGTCTTCACTCCCGCCGGCATGCAGAACTCCGGCCACGACAGCCACACCCTCGTCCTCCCCAATCGCGCCACCGGCTACAGTGGCTCCGGCCAGACTCTCCACCACGCGCCCTACGTCGATATGTCCAACCCCATCGGCGCCGGCGACCTCTACTCCACCGTCCAGGACCTCCTCCTCTGGGACCAGGCGCTCCGTACCGATCTCCTACTCAAATCGCGCGCCAAACTCTTCACCCCCGAAAAGGAGAACTACGCCTACGGCTGGGAAGTCACGCGCCTGTTCAACCGCCCAGTTCACACCCACGACGGCGGCATCAACGGCTTCTCAACAATCATCCTCCGCTTCCCCGGAGACAACCTCGTATCCATCGTTCTTTCCAACAACGCCAGCCCCGTCACCGGCCAAATCGGGCGCGACCTGGCCGCCATCTTCCTCGGCGAAAAGTTCGACACGCCGAAGCCCCGCCCCACCGCCAAGCTCCCCTCCGAATCGCTCGACCGCTGCGTCGGCAACTTCACCATCACTCCCAAAGTCACCCTGGCCATCTCCCGCCAAGCCAACCAGTTCTTCGCCCAGGTCACCAGCCAGGGCAAAGCCACCGGCCTGACACTCAATCAGAACGGCCGCCAAATGCCGCCGAACGAGTCCCCTAACGCATGAAACAGCTCCTCCTGTTAGCAGCCCTCACCCTCTCCCCCCAGCCGCGCCAGATCGTCCTCACCATCGACGATCTCCCCCGCGGCGGCGACGTCTCAACAACAGATAAACAAGCCATCCGCGCCATGACCGCCAAAATCGTTAACGCGCTCAAAGGCACGCACGCCATCGGCTTCGCGAACCCCGGCAGCGAAAAGTCCGACGCCCTCGGCCCCGCCGAACTCCAACACATCCTCCAAATGTGGCGCGCCGCCGGCCTCGACCTCGGCAATCACACCCACACCCACCCCAACATCAACCAGATCCCCCTGGCCGAATTCACCGCCGACATCACCGCCGCCGAACCCGCATTAACAAAGGCGCTCGGCACCAAACCCCTCTACTTCCGCCACCCCTTCCTCCACACCGGCAAAGACCCGGAATCCCGCGCCGGCCTCGCGAAATTCCTCGCAGCCAGCCACTACATCGCCGCCCCCGTCACCGTCGATAACTCCGACTACATCTACGCCCGCGCCTACGCCAAACACCCCGCGAAAGCGAATGAAATCCAGCAGGCCTACCTCCTCCACATCGAACAAAGCGTCGCCTTCTTCGAACAGCGCGCCCGCGAAGTCGCCGGATCAGACATCCCGCAAATCCTTCTCCTCCACGCCAACCAGCTCAACGCCGATTCCCTTCCCGCCCTCCTAAAAATGCTCCGCGCCCGCGGCTACGAGTTCGTCTCCCTCGAACAAGCGCTCCGCCACCCCGCCTATCAACTCGAAGACGGCTACACCGGCCCCGGCGGCTTCTCCTGGATCCATCGCTGGGCAAAAGCAAAAGGCATCCCCGGCACCGGCAAAGGCGAACCGGAACCGCCCAAGGAAATCATGGAGCTGTACAGCAAACCACAATAATGGCGCGCCGTCAGTCATCCGCATGCGCGGCCCGATAAGCGTTGAGCAGATCAATCACAGCAATCCCGTCAATCGTCATCCCGCCAATCAGACTGTCGGTAATAGCAACACCCGTCAGATTGGCGTCGCTGATACGGGCCTTCGATAGATTAACGTTCGTCGCCTTCCACGCCGACAAGTTGCAGTTATCCACCGTCGCCCCGGACAGGTCCACGTTGTGAAACGTGGCGCCCGACAGCCGCACATCCGTGAAGCTGGTCCCCGACATATCCGCGTTCTTAACTTTCATTTGGTACCACTCTACCGCGCCGTAGCCCGCGCCCACGCCAATTCAAACCCCTGCGCCGTCAGCCGTGTCTGCAGGGCCGTCAATAGCGAATCGGTCTTCCGGATATGTCGCGGCGTATGCCCCGTCCGCACCGCCTCCGCCGCCACCGCCCCGGCCGCTTCCCCAATGTTCCACTCCACCGGATGCAGCCGGTAACACCCATTCGTAATGTGCGTCACACCCAGGTTCTTGCACCCCGCCAACACATTCTCTACCCGCCGGGGAATCAGCGCCCCCATCGGAATCTGGAACGGCAACGACGCCACGTCGATGTAGTTATCCCCGCCGCTCGAAGGATGCAAATCGATTCGGTAACTCCCAATCCCAACACTATCCGGGAACCGCTCGGCCGACACTGCATCCCGCGCCAACCCAGTCACCTGCATTCGCGCGTCCAATCCCACGTGCTGTTCCAGCACCGTGAACTCTGCCCGAATCCGCCGCGACTCCCTAACATACGGATACTTCGCCAACCCATCCTCGGTCCCCGCCAAATCCCCGCGCAATCGCAGCCCCTTCCAACCCTGGTCCGTCTGCATCCAGTACAGCAAAGATAAGCTCAATTGCTTCGCCCGATCCAGATGCTTCGCCCCATCCGGCCCCACCAGGTTCCCCAACCAGTAATCATTCTGCGGCCAGTTCACCAGGGAAACATCCCCAGCATACGCCCCCGGCGTAAAATTCCGCTTGTTCGCAATCCGCCGGTAAATGAACAGGTTCAACTTCCCCGGCGGATTGTTCTCCGCCGAAGGATCAAAGATCACCGATCGCGGCTTCAGCGTCACCGGATCGCTCATCGACCATCCCAGCAGTTTCCCCGGCCACGCCGGCTTCATCGCCGGCACATAGTCCCGCCAAAACGCATAATCCCGCGGCTTCTCAATCGTGTGGTCTTCCCCGGCCACATAGTCGACAGCAAAACAAACCGTAAACGCCTGAATATTCTCCGGCTGCGCAAACGCCGGCGCATGCGGCTCCTGCGTATCCTTCTGCGCCTCGAACCCGGTCACAAACTCAATCCCCGCCAGCGGCAGCAAATCTCCCTGCTCCGTCGCGTCCACGAAATACGGCGCCGTAATCGTCTTCTCCACGCCCGACTTGTGCCGCACCGTCACCGCCCGCACCCGGTCCCCAACGGCATCGGCCTTCACCGGAACCGTGTCATAAAGAACGGTCAACTGCCCGCCGGAAATGTAGCGCGCCAGCATCGCCTCCAGCACGGCCGTCGACACATGCGGCTCATGCGTAATCCGCGAAACGGACCCATCCCCCGGGTTCAAATTCCACCGCCCCCGCGCCTCTTCCGTCAGCGGATAGTGGTCCCGATAGTACGAACGAATCCGCGAACGATACTCCCGGTACAACCGCGTTCCGCCAAACTGTTCCACCCACGGATGCTCATCCGGCGGCACCATCTGCGACGTCAACTGCCCGCCCACCCAGTCGGTCGCCTCGGTCAGAACGACGCGCATCCCATTGCGCAACGCCGCCAGCGCCGCCGCCACGCCACCGGTCCCCGCCCCGATCACGGCCACATCGCAACGCAGTTCCCGCCCCGCCGCCAGCGCCACCCCACTAGCCAAAAACACCCGTCGATTCACCATTCCCCCATCCTACCCCGCCTCACTGCGCCGGACGATTTACGCGAACCGACCCCGAGCCCATAAGCGCATCGTGAATCCGTGGCGCCTGCCCCGCAAAACCCTCATCCGTCGTGCCCCAATTCCCGCAACTCCCGCACCACATGGTGTGGAAACGTCTCGTTGGAATAGCACCTGGCCATCGTTACGCTTCTTCGTTAGACCGAATCTGCACATCAAGCTCCGAACCATGGATCCGTGCATACGCCCACGCGTTCGCCAGATCTTCCGCCCGAAGTGTAGGGTAGGAGTCCAGCAAGTCTCGTTCGGCCACCCCGAGCCGCCGGTACCGTTCCAACAGCCACACCGGGATTCGAGTGCGTGCGATACATGGATCCCCACCGCAGACCGTCGGAGAGAAGTCGATGCCCGTAAAATCGTCACCGAGGTCCGGCACACACCCCTTCAACACTTGTGCCTGTTCTCCGTCCCCATCCAAGTCAGCAACGCCCGCTGCGCCGCCTCCGCCGCCGCCCGCACCCGCCACGCCCCCCGGTCCCGATTCCCCGCCCGATTCGAAATCCCCCGAATCTCCCCCGCCGGAATCCCATACATCATCGCCACATGCGCAATCGCCGCGCCTTCCATATTTTCGACACTCCCACCCGTCCGCGCCGCCAGCGCCAGCGCCCCCGCATCATCCCCCGAACACCCATTCACCGTCACAAACTTCGCCCGCCGCTCTGCCGGAAAAATCCCCATCGGCAAATCATTGAACACATCGCCGCCAATCAACGGAAACCCCATCGCCCGCAGATCCAAAAACCCACCAGCAGAATGCGCCCCCAAGTCCCCATAGCACTCGCTCTCCGCGCACACCACCCCGCCCAACCCCAACTCCTCGAACGCCAACGGATACGCCCCCGCGATCCCACACGAAATCACACTCCGCGCCCCCTCCCGCTCCAGATGCCGCGTCAACGCAATCGCCGCATTCACCGCCCCAATACCAGTCACCAGCACCGGCACCCGCCCCTGCAACAGCGCCCCCTCCATCTCCGTCGCCACACACACCAATAGGTCCACAGCCACGAAGGCCAGCGTAACAAAATCCAAAAATTCCTGTTCCGCAAACCAACCTGCGTTGTCCCACTTCATAAGCGCGGCAAACCATCCGGCGCGAAAGGAAAGTGATGATCACCCGAAGCACTGTGCTGCTGCTCGCCGTCTACGTGACGGCGATGATGGGGCAGGAAGCCCCATCGGCAGCACCGGTTGTACAAACCTCAGCCCAGATCCGCGCCGCCGCGGCCAAGTCCGGTTTTGTCGGCAACACCGGCTGCCGCAACTGCCATAAGCACGACGCCATCTGGAACTCGTTCCCGCAGAACCCGCATTTTCAGGCCAAAAACGGCTGTGAATCCTGCCACGGCGCCGGCCAGGCCCACGTCGACGCCGGCGGCGATATCGATACCGTCGTCCGCCCCTTCAGCCTCCTGAAGCCCGCCGAAATCGTCGCCAGTTGCCTCTCCTGCCACGCCAAAGAGTTCAACCGCGCCAACATCCGCCGCTCCGAACACACCAATCACGACGTCGCCTGCACCTCCTGCCACTCCATCCACAACGCTAAATCCACCCGCAATCTCCTGGCGAAAAAGGACGAACGCGAACTCTGCTATCAGTGCCACACCGACGTCCGCTCTCAGTTCGATCTCCCCTCCAAACACCGCGTCAACGAAGGCCTCATGTCCTGCTCGGATTGCCACAATCCCCACGGGGGCGCGACGCCCACCGCCGGCATGGGCCAGTCTTCGAAAATGCTCAACAAATCGCACACTAGTGAGCAGCCCTGCATGAAGTGCCACGTCGATAAACGCGGCCCCTTCGTCTTCGCCCATCAGGCCGGCGAAGTCGATGGCTGCACCACCTGCCACAAGCCCCACGGCTCCACCACCTCAAAGCTCCTCACCCGTCCCACCGTCACCATGCAGTGCCAGGAATGCCATACCGGCTCCGGCAACTTCGGCACCCGCAACAACCGCGGCATCACCACCCCGGACCACGCCAACCACTCCATGGTCGACCCTCGCTATCAACGCTGTACCGGCTGCCACGTTGCCATCCACGGCTCCAACGTTCACTACCGTTTCCTCCGCTAGGACCCACATGCGCAACTATCTTTTTCTCCTCCTGGCCCTCCCGTCTCTGCACGCCCAACCCGTGTTGACGCCCACGCCGGACGCCTCCTCCACCGCCTCCGACATCGGTGCCTACAAAGTCACCAACAGCGTCGAAACCGGCTACCGTTTCACCACCATCGGCGGCGACAAAAGCCTCTTCCGCTCCGTCGAAAACTACGGCAACGGCATCCGTCTCTTCGGCGCCAATTTCGACATGCGCGCCAAGGACGGCCACGGTCACCTCTTCGACGCCGCCACCCTCACCACCTCCGGCCTCGGCAACGATCCCTACGGCTTCGCCAATCTCACCGTCGACAAGAAGGATCGCTACCGCTACGACATGACCTGGCGCCGCAACGATTACTACAACCAATCGCTGCTCAACGGCGCCGGCGCCGGCTTCAAAAACACCCGCCGCATCATGCAGGATCACGACCTCCACATCGCCGCCAAACCCTGGGCCAAACTCATCCTCGGCTACACCCGTAACCACGAAACCGGCCCGGAGTTCACGAACTACGAAACCTACATCGGCGGCCTCGCCCGCAGCGGCCTCCCCCTCGCCCGCGACACCCATCGCGACTTCAACGAATACCGCCTCGGTGCCGAACTCGACTTCCTCGGCTTCCGCCTCAACCTCGCCCACCGTTGGGAAAATTACAAGGACGACTCGGCCATCGCCAGCCTCTTCCCCGGCCAGCCCTACGCCGCCGACATCTTCCGCCAACACCCCTTCGATCCCACGCTCGAAGCCACCTACCCGCAGGCCGCCAACGCCTACAGCCGAAGCCAGCCCATGCACACCCGTCGCAACGGCTGGTTCGTCACGCTCAGCCGCAGCGAAAAGATCTGGGCCACCAACGCCAGCCTCGCCTACAGCAAAGGCAACACCCAATCGGTCTACTCCGAACGGATGACCGGCGCCGCGCAAGCCGCCGGCACCAATATCCCCACCGGCGACGGCCGCTTCCTCAACGGGTCCAACTCCGGCTTCGGCGCCCAAATCAACGCCGCCACCTACATGCCCGGCGCCGCCCGCCAGCCGTTCCTCTCCGGAGACTTCTCCTTCTCCGTCTTCCCCACCACGAAGCTCACCGTCACCGCCACCACCAGCGTGCTCAGCAATCGTTATGACGGCACCGGCAACGAACTCCGCGTGCTCAGCAATACCAACGCCGTCATCAACCGTTTCTACACCTTCCACATCGGCACCGGCCGCGTCTCCTCGGCGCTGGACTTGAACTACCGCGTCAACAACTGGCTCGGCTTGCACTCCGAGTACCGCTACACCTCGCGCTTCATCGATAACTTCCTCGTCCGCACCGGCACCACCAACAGCCGCGACTTCAACTCCACGCGCAACCACCTCAACACCGGCACCTTTGGCGTCCGCCTGAAACCCATGCGCGCCCTCTCGGTCAATGTCGATACCACCGTCGGCCGCGACAACGGCCCGCTGAATCCCACCAGCCCCGCCAACTTCCACAACATCCGCGCCCGCGTCGACTACCGCGCCAAACGCCTCAAGCTCGGCGGCACCTACCGCCAGCTCTACAACCTCAACGCGCCCTACGCCGGCCCCTCGCTCGACTACTTCGCCTCACACTCCCGCGACATCTCCGGCACCGCGTCCTTCCAGGCCAAGCGCTATCTCTCCTTCGACGCCAACTACACCCGCGCCCACATGGATTCGCTCGCCAACATCTTCGCCCTCCTCGTCCCGCAAGGCTCCACAACCATCAACACCGTCAGTGCCCGCGGCTATCAATCGCAATTCATCAGCAACCTCCAAACGGTTTCGCTCATGGTACGCGCCACCGTCCGCCGCGGCACGTTCTACACCGGCTACAACATCTCCCGCGATACCGGCGACGGCCGCAATCAACAGGCGCTCGGCCTCACCAATCTGGCCGGCGCCTACACCGCCGCCTGGAGCACCTTCCCCATGACCTATCAGAGCCCCATGGCGCGGCTCTCCATCAAGCTCACTCCCAAGACGCAGTGGAACTTCGGCTGGCAGCTCTACCGCTATCACCAGCAGTTCGCCTACTTCGGCTACCAGCCCTACTACCGGGCTCACACCGGCTACACCAGCATCTCCTACACGTTCGGCGACGCTCCGTCGCAGCCCGAACCCAAATCCCCAAACAAGGACCCAAAACCATGAAACTCACCCGCACCCTCTTCCTGCTCTCCGCCCTCTCCGCCTTCGCCGGAGAAAGCGTCCGCACCGTCGAAATGCTCGCCGACAAGGACAACCGCTTCAAACTTCCCAACGGCGACACCACGCTCACTTTGAAAGCCGGCGAAACAGTCCGCTTCAAAATCAACTCCCTCTTCGGCGGCGAAAAAGCCCGCGACGGCTCCGTCCACAGCTTCGTCGTCCGCAAGCTGCGCGACAAGGGCTGGTCGGTCCGCCTGAAGGAAGGCGTGCAGGAATTCACCCTCACCGCGCCCCCGCCCGGAACGTACCTCATCGAATGCACCGTCGAGTGCGGCCACGGCCACGACACGATGAACTTCAAAATGGTGGTGGTCAAGTGAAACGCGGGCTCCTCCTCTCCGCTCTGGTCGTCCTCGGCGCCACGCAGTTCATCCGGCCCGACACCAGCAACCCGCCTGTCGATCACGCCCGCAGCCTTTGGAACGACCGCGCCGTCGACCCGAAAGTGGCTGGTATCCTCCGCCGCGCCTGCGCCGATTGCCACTCCCACGAAACCCAGTGGCCCTGGTACTCGAAGATCAGCCCCATGTCCTGGATGCTCGATCGCCATGTGAAGGACGGCCGCGCCAAGCTCAACTTCTCCGACTGGTCCGGTCAATCGCCCGACCAGCTCGAAGAGATCTACGACTCTGTCGCCAAAGGCAAAATGCCCATGCAGGGCTACCTGATGCTCCACCCCGAAGCCCGCCTGTCGAAGGCGGATCAGGACACGCTCCAAGCCTGGGCCGACGGCAAGCTCGCGCTCAGATCGTCACTCGACCGTCGATAATCGTCCGGCACTCGCCGCCGATCCAAATTGCACCCGCGTCGAAGGAAACATAAATCCGCCCGGCGCGGCCCATCGCCATCCCCTGCCCCGCAACATAGTTGCGGGGCGCGGTCCCATTCCCAATCAACCACTGCGCAATCCCGGCGTTCAAACTTCCCGTCACCGGGTCCTCAATCGGCCCGTCGGAGAACGGAAACCCGCGCACCTCAAACGCCAGCGGAGCCCCCGCCGGATACGGCCCCACCACGCCAATGTCCAGCCCTGTAAGCGCCGCCGCATCCGGCCGCAACGCCAAGACCCGCTCGGCGTCGCGCAGCAACACGCCCACCCACCGCGGCCCGTTCACCAGCCACTGGTGCCCGGCCACCTCGTCCCGCGAAACACCCAACCCCGCCAGCACCCGCCCCAACAGTTCCTCCTCCAATTCCCCGCTCCGCGTTAACGGCGGAGCCGCGAACGCCAGCCGCCCCTCTCCCATCCGCACCCGTACCAGCCCCGCCCCGCACTCCTGCACAATCTCCCCGTCCGTCCGCGGCCGCCCCCCAGCCCCGAGCCACGCGTGGCAACTCCCCAACCTCGGATGCCCGGCAAACGGCAACTCCGTCGTCGTCGTGAAAATCCGCACCCGGTAGTCGGCCTCCGCCCGCGTCGGCGGCAAGAGAAAGGTCGTCTCGCTCAGGTTCGTCCACGCCGCGAACGCCTGCATCTGTCCGTCGTCTAGCCCCTCGGCGTCCACCACCACCGCCAACGGATTCCCCTTGCACGCCGCCGAGGCGAACACATCCACCTGCTCAAATCGTCGAGATTGCATATCTTCGTACAAATTTACCGAACCCCTGACGCAAATCCCCAACCGGCTACGCGAATGCTTACGATAGTGTCTGTCTGATAGGCCCCCTATGTTCCCTAAGATAATCCTCCTCGCGCTCGCCCTCACCCTCCCCGCCCAGCAGATCGTCACCACCCTCGCCGGCACCGAATGGGTCTTCCCCGCCAACGGCGCCGCCGCCCTCAATGTCCCCATCGCCCCAGGTCTCGCCACCGCCATCGACCCGCAGGGCCGCCTCGTCTATGCCGACTCTCTCAATCACGTCGTCGTCCGCATCGAATCCAACAATACCGTCACCGTCATCGCCGGCAACGGCGTCCGCGGCTTCTCCGGCGATGGCGGCGACGCCCGCCGCGCCTCCTTCGATCAGCCCCGCGGCGTCGCCATCGACAAAGTCGGCAACATCTACATCTCCGATGGCCGCAACTTCCGCGTCCGCCGCGTCGATACCCGCGGCATCGTCACCACCTTCGCCGGCCGCGGCATCAACGGTTTCGGCGGCGACGGCGGCCCCGCCACTGCCGCCAACATAAGCCCCTGGAAACTCACCGTCGATCCCGCCGGCAACCTCTACATCGCCGACTACGACAACTCCCGCCTCCGCAAAGTGACCCCCGATGGCATCATCGATACCATCGCCGGTAACGGCAAAAACACCTACTCCGGCGACGGCAAACCCGCCCGCGAATCCTCCCTAGTCCCCTTCGACATCGCCGTCGATCCCTCCGGCCGCATTATCATCTCCGACACCATCAACTTCCGCGTCTACCGCATCGGCACCGATGGCATCATCAACTCCATCGCCGGCACCGGCACCCGCGGCTACTCCGGCGATGGAGGCCCCGCCGTCGCCGCCGCTCTCACCAACCCCTCCGGCGTCACCGTCGACGTCTCCGGCAACGTCCTCATCGCCGACACCTCCAACCGCCGCGTCCGCCGGGTCAATGCCGCCGGCCTCATCTCCACCATCGCCGGCGGTGGCGGCCCCGACGTCACCACCACCGCCTCCGACCCGCTCCGCTCCGCCATCGGCCTCGTCAGCAACGTCGTCTACGATGGCCAGGGCCGTCTATACATCACCGACTCCGACGACCCCCGCGTTCTCCTCATGTCCACCGACGGCCGCTCGATCCAGAAAATCGCCGGGAATGGCAAGTTTAAGGAACTCCCCCCCAACACCCCCGCCTCCCTCGTCACCATCACCGAACCCATGGGCATCGCCGTCACCGCCACCGGTGCCGTCTACTTCTCTGAATTCGGCGGCCACCGCGTCAATCTCATCAGCCGCGAAGGCCTCACCACCACCATCACCGGCAATGGCGTCAATACCTGCTGCGTCGATGGCCCCGCCGCCACCGGCCGCGTCAGCTTCCCCGCCGGCCTTGCCATCGCTCCCGATGGCGCGCTACTCATCGCCGATTCCAACAGCCAAAAGATCCGCCGCATCGCCAACGGCCAAATCTCATCCATCGCCGGAACCACCTTCGTCAGCGGCTTCGCCGGCGATGGCGGCCCCGCCATCAACAGCCAGCTCAGCCAGCCCTGGGGCATCGTCGTCGACCCCGCCGGCAACATCTATTTCTCCGAACGCACCGGTCACCGTATCCGCCGCATCGACCCGCGCGGCACCATCACCACCTACGCTGGCAACGGACTCCCTGCCTACTCCGGCGATGGCGGCAAAGCCACCGAGGCAAGTCTCAACGCTCCCTCCGGCCTCGCCTTCAACACCGCCGGCGAGCTCCTGATTGCCGATTACGCCAACCACCGCATCCGCGCCGTCTCCTCCACCGGCAACATCCGCACCATCGCCGGCACCGGTGTGGCGGCAAACTCCGCCGAAGGCGTTCGCTTCCCCTTCGGACTCGCAGCCGACAAACGCGGCTACATCTACTTCACCAGCGATGGCACCGGCCTCGTCCGCCGCATTGATCCCAACGGCGTCATCTCCACCTTCGCCGGCACCAATGCATACGGCTTCTCCGGCGATGGCGGAGCACCCTCAGCCGCCACCTTCTCCCGCCCCTTCAACGTCGCCACCGATGACGCCGGCAACGTCTATATCGCCGACACCCAGAACAACCGCATCCGTGTCGTCCGCAGCGTCACCCTAACCTCCAGCCTCGCCCCGTCCCCCGTCAATCTCACCGCCGTAACCGGGAGCGCCACCGCCAGTCCAGCCCGCGTCACCTTTGCCAGTGCGGTTAGCGGTCTGCCATTCGCAACCGCTGTCACTTACGGCCAAACACCCGGCAACTGGTTAACGATTACCTCTTCCAGCGACGTCGCTCCGGCCACACTCACCCTCAACGCCAATGCCACCGCCCTCGCCGCCGGCCGCTATACCGCCACCATCAACGTCACCACCAGCCCCGCCAGCACCGTCAACCCGGTCACCGTCAACCTCACCGTCACCGACGCCCCCGCCCGCCTCCGCCTCTCCACCGAATCCATCTCCTTCAGCCGCGCCGAAGCCAGCCCAGCCGAAACCAGCGTCCTCGAAGTGCGCAACGACGGCGGCGGCCTGCTGAGCTACTCGGTCGCCACCGTCGGCGCCTGGTTGAAGGCATCCCCCGCCACCGGCGCCCTCAAGGCCGGTGAAGTGGGAGCCGTCAATATCACCGCCGATCCAGCCAACCTCAAAGCCGGTACCTATCTCGGCTCGGTGGCCGTCGTCGTCGGAACCGCCCGCACGGTCGTCCCCGTCACCCTCACCGTCCGCGGCGGACGCCGGACCATTCTCGTCTCTCAATCCGGACTGACGTTCACGGCAGTCGCCGGAGGCGGCGCACCCACGCCGCAGAAGTTCGGCATCTTGAATGTCGGCACCGGCGTCCTCAACTGGCGCGCCGCCGCCAAAACCCGCTTCGTCACCGTCTCTCCCGCCAGCGGTGCCGTTACCGAACCTTGGCTCGAAGTGGACGAGGTGACTGTCGCCATCAATCCCACCGGCCTCGCCCCCGGCCAATACTACGACCAGATCGAAGTCACCGGCGATGCCGACAACTCCCCGCAACTGGTCACCGTCCTCGTCACCGTGCTCCCCGAAGGCTCCAACCCCGGCCCGGAAGTCACGCCCACCGGCATGATATTCATCAGCAAACAGGGCGAGAACCCGGGCTCCCAATCCGTGACCTTCAACCACCTCGGCAAAGGCGCAGTGACGTACGATTCTTCCCGTCTCGGTTCCTGGTATGAAACCGCCCCCGGCTTCGGCCGCGCCCAGGCCAACGCGCCCGGCAATATCGTCATCGCTCCGTCGCTCGCCACCATGACGCCCGGCGTCCGCCGCGGCGTTGTCACCTTCCAGGTACAAGAGGACGGCAGTGTCCGCACGGTAAATCTCTTGAGCGTCGTCGCCCCGCCAGACGCTGGCAACAAATCGGAACGCACCGCCGCCAGCTGTGCCGCGCCCACGCTCCGCGTCGAATCCACCGGCCTCCGCGATGGCTTTTCGGTCCGCGTCGGTGAAGCCGTCACCGTGGAGGTAAAGTCCGCCGATGAGTGCGGCAACCTGCTCACGCCGTTAGCCGGCGGCAGCGGCGCACAAGTCATTGCGAGGCCCGAGAACGGCGACCCGCAGGTGACCCTGGCCCACGTTGGAAACGGCGTCTGGCGCGGCACCTGGCGTCCCGTCCGCGCCACGGCCAATACCCGCCTGACCATCATCGCCATCTTCCTCGGCACGTCCGCTGACGTCATCGCCGGCCGGTCCCAGGCCGGCAAGGTGGAACTCAGCGGCGCCGTGCTGGCCCAAGGCGCGACGGCAGCGCCACTGCTCACCGCCGGAGGCGTCGTCCACGCCGCCAGTTTCGAAAGCGGAGTGCCAATCGCTCCCGGCAGTCTCATCACCCTCTACGGCGCCCGCCTCTCCGACAGCGCCGGCCAAGCCGGCGGCCTCCCCCTCCCGTCCACCCTGAACGGGACCGAGGTCCGTCTGGGCAACCGGCCCCTCCCCCTCCTGTTCACCAGTGACGGGCAGCTAAACGCCCAAGTGCCCTACGACGTGCCCGTCGACACC